>JBBQYF010000228.1:0-4452 GCA_038208955.1 Elusimicrobiota bacterium | reverse complement strand
ATTCAAGTGTGCCGGGCGCTGCGCCAGGAATCGCAAGTTCCGATCGTCATGGTGACGGCCAAAAAAGAAGAGATCGACCGCGTCCTGGGGTTGGAGCTTGGGGCGGATGATTACATGACCAAACCCTTTAGCGTTCGCGAACTTCTCGCGCGCATCAAAACCATTCTGCGCCGTACTCACCCCGCCGACAAAATGGAAGCGCCCTCAGTCCGCGCCGGACAGTTGGAAGTCGATTTCTTGCGATACACCGTCCAAATCAAGAGCAAGCCCGTCGCGCTCAGTTCCAAGGAGTTTGATTTTCTGAAGGTGCTGATTCAAGCCAAAGGCAAGGCTTACACACGCGACCAGCTCTTGGAAAAAGTTTGGGGCTATGACCGCTCCTACGAGATCGATACCCGCACGATCGATCAACACATTGCCCGCTTGCGCGATAAGCTTGGTTCGGAAGCCAAACGCCTTATTACCGTCAAAAATGTCGGCTATCGGTTTGATACCGACTAAATGGTGAATTATCGCTTCGGCCAAAAGTTGCTGTTGGTTGTTCCGAGTCTGGTCGTCCTCCTCTTTCTGATTAACCGCTGGATCCCATGGCCTTGGACCGTGTTGCCGTTCGATTTATTGCTCTCCGCGCTGACTTCTTATCTCCTGCTCACTTTTTACCGGGCCGAGATTGGCCGTGTGCAGCACCGTGTTGCGGAAAGTTTAACGAACGATTTCGAAAAGAAGTGGACCCAATTGCAGCAACAACAAACTCTTCCGGAAGCCATTCTGGGATCGCTCGTCGAGAGCGTCATTGCGATGGACGAAAGGGGCCGTATTCTCTTTATAAATCCGGCGGCGGAACAACTTTTTAATGTGCAAGCCGGTCAGGTGACCGGCCGACGCCTGCTTGAGGCGCTTCGCCACAGTCCCCTCAATGAGGTTATTAGCCAAACATTGGGAAGCCAGCAAGCCATACAGCAGGAAATTTTGGTTCATGCTCCGGCCGAACATATCTTGACGGTGCAGACGATGCCGGTGACATATAACAATAACCGGGCTGGCGTCGTAGTAGCGCTGCACGATATCACCGAGCTACGAAAGCTTGAGCACGTCCGCCAGGAATTTGTGGCCAATGCGTCTCATGAATTAAAAACCCCCTTAACGTCGATCAAAGGTTTCGTTGAAACGCTATTGGGCGGTGCCCTGGAAGACCCTAAACATAACCGTTCGTTCCTCGAAACCATCCAGGAGCAAACCAACCGGTTGATGCGTCTGATCGAAGACTTACTGGACTTGTCCGCAATTGAAGCCAAACGCGTTCCTTACCAGTTGGAAGCCGTTTCCATTGCAGAAGTGGCAACGCGTCTGCTTCGCGCGCTCTCGCCAATGGCCAATGCCAGGAACATTCGTCTGCAAAATAAGCTGGACGATGCCTTGCCCAAAGTCCGGGCCGACCGCGAAAAATTGGCACAAATTCTGATGAACTTATTGGATAACGCGATTAAATTTAACGTGGATGGAGGATTGGTCGAAATTTGGGCTGAGGCCCGGGACAAGCGGCTCGTCATCTCGGTCCGGGATACGGGAGCCGGTGTTGCTTCCGATGATCTACCGCGAGTTTTCGAGCGCTTTTTTCGAGGCGATAAATCCCACTCTCAGGCGATCGCCGGCACCGGTTTGGGCCTGGCGATCGTTAAGCATCTTGTCGAAGCACATCAAGGAACAGTTGAAGCGGAAAGTGAGATGGGTAAAGGGTCAACGTTTCGTTTTAGCTTACCCTTGGCCTAATTTCTAGAAGAAACAATCCGTCTAAGACTGGCGTCTAATTAGAATGGGGCGACAGCAACACCGTCGCCTGCCGTGATATTAAAGGAGCTCCAATGAAAAACATCGCGCGATTTTTCTCGTCCCTCGGCGTGGTCGGATTTCTCGCTTCCATTCCTTTGAGCTTGCCCGCCGGCGCGCAAGGTGGAGCCTGCTCGCAGGATGTCGATAAATATTGCGCAGGCCTGCCTCCCGGCGATGGTCGACTGATCCAATGTTTAATGCAGCACGATGCCGAACTTTCAGCCGGATGTAAACAAGCCGGCGATGAACTGAAGCAAAAAATGAGCGACTATAAACAGGCTTGCTCAGCGGATGCACAAAAATTTTGTGCTAATGTTACCGTTGGTAAAGGCGCCAGAATCAAATGCTTAAAAGTTCATCAAAGCGAGCTCTCTTCGGATTGCCAAAGCGCCCTGGCCACAATGAAAGGACGTCATTCCGCGGGCACATCGCCGAACGCCGGGACCCCCGCGGGTCAGTAACCGGTGTTTCTCACCCACTTTCGAAAACCTCGGAGTTTGGACTCGCTAGGCATGACGAGCGAGATAGGAATAGTAATGTCTGTGAGGCAGAATAAACGAACCGAGCCACCGAGCAGAATGTTCAATAACGCGCGGAATCAGAACGCCGATCAGCAGCCAAAAAGCCAACCCCTCAAATCCCGCTAGATGCTGGCTGTTATCGAGGACGCCTCGGCCATAGGCCATGAAGCCAGAAAGAATCCCCGCTCCAATGATCGCCAAAGTGGGAAGAAGTACCGATTCACCTCCCGAGGAGGCCGGATGGAGACGCTTCAGTTCCGTTATTACATCGTCAATTCCGAACGTACTTTGCAAACCTGGCCGTTTCCGAAAAACAATGCCGGCTAGTTTTCGGTGGAGGGCATCGCGTGTTGGGTCTTTGGCCAGAGCAGTGACCAATTTTTCGTCAATTTTGTCTGAATGTTTCGCCACGGGAACGACCATCGATTTAATCGCCGCTACTACCAAGGGTAGGAGGGCCTCGTCCAGTGCCTGGGGGATTGCGTTCGTCACTGGGATTGGCGCTTTCAAGGGCAGGAGTTGCCAGCCGCGCCCGCACGAGCGGCGTTAAATGTTCTAGCGTGAGCGGGAGAGACGCCAAATACCGCCGCAGCGGCTCGATTTGTTCGTCTTGAATATCAAAGAGGAAGAGACTGGGGACTTGTGAAACGGCCGGTTGTTCGACTTGCGTCTCAAGGCTTTTCTCGACTTGCGGAATGAGCGAGATTAAAAGCGCGCCGAGGCCCAGCGTCACAAAGATCGACAACGTCGACGCACGATCGCGCACCAGTTGGCGCAAGGCCAGCCGAGGAAGAAGCGCCCCGCGTTCGGTCCACCGACTACTTCCCCATAACAACAACCAACCCACCCCCGCAAGCAAAGCGCTCGCACCGACAAAAGCGGCGATAAAAATTAATCCGACCTTCCAGCTGTGGGCTTGCCACACAGCCAGTGCGGCGTAGACGCCGAGCGCCGGCAAAAACCAACTATAAACGCGCCTTCCCGAAGGACGCCCCTCCTCCATATATTGCTCTTGAAAAATGGCGTTGGGCGTGAGCGAACTTAATTGCGCGAGAAAAGGCAAGCACAACACCAGGCTGCCACCGGCACCGCAGGCGAGCGTTACGAATCCCCGCCAGGGATGAAAGACGGGACTGATCGGAAAAGACAAAAACCACGCCAGGGATTTGATCATTAACGGCAACGTCGCGTAACCCAGCGCGGCCGCCGCCAGTGCCGCCAGTCCCGCGAGCCAGATCAGCTGCAACGCATACAGTCGCTGGACGCCGCCCACCGGCATGCCGAGCGTCATAAAGATCGCGATATCTTTGATTCGGCGAGCGAGAAAACTGCGGACCAAATATCCGGCGCCGAGTCCCGATAAAAATAAGCTGACGAGCGCGGTCAACCCCAGATAATCGTCGAGAAAACCTTGCAAGCGACCCGCCGATTCCCCCGACTGGCGCGCCGATTCGACTTCAATACCCGGATCGCGCAGCTGAGCGTCCAGTTGTTTCGCCGCCGCATCCCCATCGCGGCCGGCCGGGAGTTGGTACAGGTGGCTGTGCCAAATGACGCTGCCTTTTTGAAGCAAGCCGGTTTTTTCAAGCGCGGCACGACTGATGTAGAGCCGCGAGGCCAGGTCGAGGCCACGCCAGCCATTGCCGTCATCTTCTATCACAACGTCCGTGACGCGAAAAGGGAAGCCGCCAATGCGGACAAGGTCGCCGGGCCGGACATCCAGCTGACGCGCCAAGTCCGCATCGACCCAGACGTTCGGACCGTCAAATAAATTTTTTGCCGTCCCGCCTTCGACGGTCCCCGAGGGGGCCAGTTCGAGATGACCATAAAAAGGATAGTCGGAATCGATCGCCGTCACTTCGGCCAGCCGGGCCTGATGGTCGCTCGCGGCCATTGTGTACATGGCCAGCAACGTTTGTTCTTTGGCCCCCGGTCCCATCACCGTTCGGGCGGTCGCTTCTTCGTCGGATGTGAACGCGCGTCGGGACTCGATGGCGACGTCAGCCGTGAGAATGGTTCGCGAGCGATCGCTCAGCGTCGCCTCGACGGCGGCTTTAACGCCGTCCAGCACCACCAAACCGTACAAGCCCAAGACCAGATT
>JBBQYF010000227.1:0-4483 GCA_038208955.1 Elusimicrobiota bacterium | reverse complement strand
TTTTTTCACCAATTCGGTGAAAAATAATACACCCCTATTTCTTCGCTCACACGCCCGCTTTCTTTTGCTTCACAGACCATGGATCCCCTGCTGACTACCCCAGCGCATGACGGACGGGGAGGCTTAACGGATTATTTGGGTTTATTCGAGTCTTCGTCTTTATCATGAAGGGAAACCTTATCCATACAAACCTTGCGTGATCGTCGAGTAAGCGCGTCCTAAGAGCTCTAAGTATTTTTTCGGATCGTAATCAAACTGGTCTTGAATTAACGCCAAGGGCACGACTCGCCAATCTTTCACTTTGTCTCCGGCAGAGCTAATGACATATTGAATATTTTCTCCGATGTGAAGTTGAATGCCCGCTGCAGCGAGTTGCCGGGCGGCGATTGCGCTCGAGGTATCGTGCACATAATCTTGCGGCAAACGGGTGAGATTGCATGAGAATGCCAACTCAACCGCGCTGGCTCGGCCGGTTCTCAGAATGTCTTTGTAGCTTTCATGAACGTCTTCCAATAAGGATAAGCTGTCACGACACTGTTGGATATTGTTGGCGGTTCGTAAAATTTCAAGCAATTCTTCTTGAAAACGCTTTAACAGTGGGGGGGTGTCATGCCGGCGAATTTCGATTCCACGCAATTTTAGGTCGCCATTCGTAAAACAGCCAAAATAGCGATTCGGCACACCCAGCAATTTATCCGGCTTGGAGGGGCAAAACGTTAGCCATTTGTAAAAACCCTCTACGGTAATTTCAAAACCAAGCTGCCGGCTGATTTTCTCGGCCAGAATTTCAAAGTCGTTGCTCCCAGCGCCTGTTTTCTTGAGCCACATCGAATCCACGATGGCATGCACCATGTGAAATCCCTCGGCTTCCGCCATGTCTTTGGCACGAAGCAGTACTTCCCGGCCATAGGTGCTGACACACTCATGCGCTTCGATCTTTCCAAAACGGGCATTCTTATATCCCAAATAACCAAAACAGGTGACCAATGCCCACTTGTGGGCGGTATAACGCAACTTGTAACTTTCGCGCAGAGCAGGGTCGGCGGTCGTCTTGGATAGCTTTTTGTAAGTCCCGCGCTTATGCAGAATATTCTCAAGCACACGCGGAACCAGGCCGCGCCGCTTGGTGCAAAGATGGTGCTTCAATTCGGGCACGATATTCTGCGGACAGCAGGCGCAGTTCACGGTTTCAGGCGAGACGTTGTAATGGACCATGATCGCGGGGTACATCGACACAAAATCCAGTTCGCCGACTTTTTCATGCCATCCGACGTCGGGCTCGTAGACGATACCGCCTTTATCCGCGGCGACAAAATCCAATCCCTCGCGAAAATCTTCCGTTTGCTGCTTATGCAATGGGATTAAGTAACCGTCTTTTTCCGCCACATCGAGTTGCATCGAACTGAGCGACGTGCCGATTGTGCAGCGTGCCGCCCGCTGAACGGGGATTTTGGCAATCCGCGCAATTTCAAACAAGCCGTCGAACCGGCACTCGCGCAAGGTGAAACTGTTATGAATGTCCAAATGCCAACGACCGAACAGGTACTGCGCGCCACCTTGATAAATAGTCCGGCCGTAGGTGAAGTAACTTCGACCGGAAAAGCCCGCGATGCTGCGCAGGGGATCGCGTGACAGTTTGAGGGGAACGCCGGTTTGTTGGGAAAGCAAGGAAAGGCGGGGGAGCAAGTAACTGTCTCCCCATTCGGAGACAATCACATCGGGATCCCACTCGGCAATATGCCGGTTTAACGTTTCGAGCATTTCTCCAGGCTCTTGATTTTCGAAGACGTAACTGGTTGCTGTCGGGCTATTGCCCAGCGTTAAACGCAGGGGCAACGTTCGCCCGTGATTGGGATCGCCGGTCCGCCCTTCGAGTCCTAGGCGCGCATAACGAAGCGGGGGAGCGTCATAATCAAGATTCCACGGTGAATCCTGCAGCTCAAAGGAGGTGAGCCATCCTGCGGCGTCGGATTGAAAAACACCTTTGGCCAAGGGAAAGTGCCCCCGTTCATAGTGATAGGCTTGAACTAAATGGATATCGCAATTGAAGAGCTCGATACCGGCAATCGCCTGAAGACCGATATTAAGTTTGTTGTACTCGAGAGGGTTGTGAACTCGGATTTCAAGTACTTGAACGGAACGTTCCGAAAAAAATTCTTTTCGTTCGATCATTTGTGTCGAGATAGATATAGGACTTTGGGCAAGGAAGCGCGTGAGGGGGAAGGAAGGAAGGGCGAACAGGCGAGGCCGCCAAGCATCATGGAACATGTGCATTTGCCCATCGGCATCCATGACCCATAACGAAATACCAACGGGAATAAGATAGGCGTCAAAAATCCATCCGGCAATAGCCAATGGATTATTCCAACGTCGCTGGATCGGGTAACGGCGGGGGGGAATAGGGAAACCGGTGCTCACGAACTTCCTTTAGAACACCCAAAATCATACTGAACAAAAGTCCTTCAAAGGGCACCGGGCGATTCGCCATTTGAGCCGAGACGGCATAATGTCGCACGCTGCGCCACAGACTGTCGAACAGGTCGCGGTCTTCTTGGCGGAGCGCGCGGCGGTAGGCTTGCCACTGTTCTTCTTCAAAACGAATCATCTGAATGATCGTCGGCAACGTTCGGCCCAATGAATTCTCCTGTTTTATGGAATGGCGAGTGCTTGTGCGGGCAAGATGGAACGCACAATGGGACGTCCTTGCGTGAAAAAGACATGGGACAACGTCGTCGCCGCTTGGAAAAGCGGCAAACTATACTGCATCTGACTTTTCGTACACAAAACCAAAACGGGAATCTCGCTCGCCACCCGGCGCACCCCAACAATAAACCGGTCAAAACATTGTTGAACCTGCGTATCACGACCTTCGACATCGGCGAATAAACGCAGCGGATCGGCGATGACGGCAAAGAGTGCGCGGGCTTTCTGAACGGCCGGCAACGTTTTGGAGTCGATCATCGTTTCCAGTTGATAGGCGGTGAAAGGCCGGGCGACTTGAAAGGACCGCAAAACGTCAGTAGGATCTTTTAAAGCCGACCGGGCCGCAATTCCCACGAGATAGGCGTTAAAGGCATTGGCCGCATCCACCCAGACAATGCGTGACGGATAAGCCAGCGTGACCGTGATGCTTTCTAATGCCCAAGGGATAAAATGCCGCGGTCCGAGGGTCACATACAAGCCCGGTGGTGGCGGTTGAGGGAGCAGACAGATCGGGGTTAATTCCATCCCCCTAAGTTATCATACATTTGTATGATCCACAAGACCCAACTGATTCACAACCAAGTCATCGGCTGTAGCTGGATTTCCGGGGCAAGCCGTAAGAGTTTGTGCCCGTAAAGCGCTTGATAAAGGTCGTTGCCGGTTAGACCTGCTGTACGCGCGGAGCATGTGAAATAGACAGGTCTATCAGAGAGCCGTAAGCTCTTTTTTCACGTCCCGCGCGGCGTGGATAATACGCGCGATCTCCAGCGGTTCCGTTTCGGGATGGTAGATGATATGGTAAGGTCCGGAGGTCCAGAACAGCATTTGGCGCTGCGTTAAATCCGACCTCGCATGGCCTACCCCCGGTAGCCTGGCCAGCATACGACAATCGTCATGAACTTTTGCGACCAGCCGGTCGGCTACCGGTTCTCCCGCCACATCAGCGACAAACTCCCAGATTTCGTTCACATCTTCCAGCGCCTTTTCGTGAAGGACGAAAGGACGTTTCACGCGACTTTTTTCGCAGCGATCCTGGCGACCCTTGCGCGTTCTTTTTTGCGCTTAGCGATATGGGCGTAAATTCGCTTGAAAGCCGCCTCACCGTCAATGGACTTAGAGGCCATGCCTTCATCAATGCGCCTGTCCATTTCGTGGCGGCGCTCTTCTGCTTCCAATTCTTTCCGTAATGCATCACGGACCACTTCGCTGGCGGAGTTATAGCGTCCTGCTTTTACTCGCCGCTGCACGAATTTCACGAGTTCCGACGTCAAATTTACATTCATTGTCATTGTTTTGAGACCTCCTAATAAGCGGAGTATAACAGGTAAATATTGGATTAACAATGTTTGAGCAATCTTTGTCAATACAATCATGACGCTTTTAAGCGCGTCGTCATTTCGGAGCAGGTACTCTCCTATTCTTTGATACCGTCGTGCGGCTAGTACAGATGGTTCAAAAGGCCTAAGGGCTTGAAAAGCCCAGGGGAATTCCTACGCCCCGGTGATAGGCAAGAGACTGCGGAACATTTCTGAGGTTTGCACGTCTTAAGAGAGAAGATTCAGGTAGACAGGCCGCTCATTTAAGGAGACTATCGTATGAGAAATAGAATCGCCCTTTTCACGCTTACCGCCGCGTTACTTTCGCCCGGCGCTTCGTTATGGGCTTCTGCTGGTGACGCGAGTCAGCAAGGACCGACTGCCACGACGCCGATGGGTAAAACATGCAAGAAGTGTCATAGCGGCCATCACAAGAAAGCGTCACGAGCCGTTACGGCCCCTGC
>JBBQYF010000226.1:0-4511 GCA_038208955.1 Elusimicrobiota bacterium | reverse complement strand
CCACCACTTCGCCAAGCATAAGCCAACGCGATAAGATCGGAACGGCGGCCACGACCGCGCGCAAGCGGTCCACAAAGTAGATCACCATCACCACGTTGAGCAGAGGGTAGAGTCGCTTGTCAAGAAGGCGTCGCATGATCAGCGTGGTCGGGATAAGGGCGACCGCTCCCAGAATGGCCCACCAAAGGCGCGGGGCCTGCGGGTAAAGCCAACGGCTTACCAGAATCGATAAAACGACGGCAACGATCGCGGGGGATTCAAAAATGTCGAGCGTCGCGCGCAGCGCTGGTTCACTGCCCAGGCGGTCTCGAGCGCGTCGGCGAATCCAGATCAATCCGACGATCAAGAAACATATAACCAGCGCATGAACGATGAATCGACCCTGCTGTTCATCGGCGTAGGCCGCCAAACTCTGCACTTGATTCGAAAGCGACGAGCGCCCTTGGTCCAGTAGACTCGGTCCCACCGTTGTCGTGCTGGCGATAACCCAGAGCGCGGGGCTGTCTCGCTTTAGCAACCGGTCGAAGAGCTGAGCACTCAACTGATGAACCTGATCGGCGATGGCGTCGATTTGCCGATCGCTTTGGACAACGCGGTTCTGAAGGGCCAAAATATCCCGGTGGCGGGTAATGAGAATTGTTCGCAAATGCTGGAGCGTCGCCATCGAGGAACTGATATTTTGCATAACGTCGGGCGGGGCGTTTTCGTCTTGGGCCGACTGCTGTGTCGCGAGCCAGATTTTTTGTCGGTCATCTAGAACCGTGATCTGTTTGTCCAGCTGAGTGGCTTGTCTCGTCAGCAGTTCGTTCCACTTGTCGAGCTTGTCGGTGAAGGTCGTCAAATTGCGATCCATACCGCGCAACGTGTCGAGCGAAGGGTCCGAGCGTAGGAGTTTAATGTCTTCCGGCAGGCGCGCGTGCAGTTCGCGAACGAAGAGAGGAAATTCCTTTTGAATCGAGGAGGCCACCGAATCGGACGCGAGATTGTTGGTCATTTCTCGAATATCGTCGGTCACACCGACGGCTTGTGTGCTCACTTCTTCGATGGGAATCGGAGAAATGGTGGTCGTGGAAACGGCGGGCGCGGAAGCCGCTGGTGTATCGGCGGCACGGAGAACTCCAACGGCTTGGAGACATAACCATCCCAGCAACGTCAATCGAATGGGTATCTTAGCGGGTGAGTTTCTGATAGTCATTTTGGGATTTAGGGCTAGGAATAAGGTACCAAATCGACAGCGACCCTTTTCCTAGTGTGGGGCCGTTTGCGAATGTTCGCGGGGGATAAAGTGATGTACCCCGGCATGCTTAATTCCCAGGTAGGCATAGACCAGCCATGTGGTTGTTAGGACGGTCGCAATATTAATGCCGAAACTTAGTAAATGCATTCCCGTCGCCTGCCCGTCAGGAAATCCTTTGACGCAGGAGATTCCGAACCACACCGGAAACTTCACATAAGGGATTGTCGCCGCCAACGCGATCATTTGACGTCGGCCAACATCGTCGGCGTCCGTAAGGCCGGCGACAATTCCGGCGATAACGGAGATTAGAAAATTCGAAAGCAACGAGCCTAAACCGTTATAGACCAGCGGCCCTTTCATGAAGGAGGCCGTGATCAGCGCCCCCATGACCGTTAAGATATTTCCGACAGTAAAAGCGAGCGTGGCTTGGCGAATTAAGTGTCGGTCGCCGGCCCGGGCGCCAAAGGCAATCCCCATTAATAGCGGCGAGAAAGGCGTAAATAACAAGGCACCGACCATTAACACGGGATCGTTTTTAAACATCGCGTAAGCCATCAGCAGCGCGCCGGCAATAACCTTAACCACAAATGTCTGCGTGATATGGCTGTTCTGCCACAAGTCTTCAAAGATATCGACCGTTGGAATACAAAGGGGTTTTGTGATGTCCGCTATTTCAGCGTCGGAAATCAGCGCTTTGATGTCGTGTGACGAAACGCTGATTGTGCGGCGATCAAAATAGGGCGCGGCCAGGAGGGCGTCGACAAAACGCCGGGCCGTCGGGGTAGACGTTTTAACTTTTACCTCTTCTCGTTCTTCGTCCGGACCGTAAACAAAAACGGACCGCATGGTCGCGGATCCTGTTCCTGCTTTTAGGGCCAATTTGGCGACTTCAGCGGACATGCCCTTGGGTACCAAAACTTTAATTTCGCGCATAAGTTACCTTGGTGATTAGATTCTTTGTTGCGACAACGAGTTACAGGAGTCCAGGGCGCGGTTGCCCTTGCCCTTGCTAGTAACCAGGGGGTCTACTTATTGTCCAATGACATAGCAGCCCACGCTATGAAAAAACAATTTTCAATTCTTTGCGATATTGATGGTGTTTTACACCGTGGGAATAAACCTATTGCGGGCGCCGCCCGGTTTTTGGCTGACCTGCAGAAGAGTGGCAGACGTTACTTGCTTTTGACCAATAGCCCGGACTGTAGTCGGAGCGAGTTGCAAAAGAGTTTACAAGCCTTTGGATGAAGGTACCAACGTCTTGTATGTACACGGCGGCCGAAGGCGTGGCGGCTTTTCTGGCCTCCCACGCCAAAGGCGCTCGTGTCTATGTCATCGGGACTAGGGCGCTTCGCGTGGAACTCCGTAAAAAGAAAATGATCTTAACGGATCAGAATCCGGACTATGTGGTTTTTGGCAGCGGCGGGGTTTACGGCCTTAAGGAGATTAATAAAGCCATCGAGATGATCGTCAATGGGGCCAAGTTTATTACCGCCAACGCCGAGCCCGCGGCGCTGACAGACCGGGGGATCCAAGCGGGAAGCGGGGCCCTGATCGCGCCGATCGAAAAAGTGACCAAGTCCGAAGCCTACGTCGTCGGGAAGCCGAATCACTTTATGATTCGCTTGGTGGAGGAGCAGTTGGATATTGTTCCGACCGAATCCATCATGATCGGCGATAGTTTAGACAGTGATATTAATGTCGGAATGCAGGCGCAAATGAAAACGCTCTTGGTTTTGTCCGGCATCACCTCCGCTGAGGATTTAGCGAAAAGCGCCTACCAGCCCGACTATGTATTTCCCAGCGTGGGCAAAATTCGATTGAACGACTTACCTTAAGATCTGCTTGCCATCTCCCTGGCCGCGGGCGCCAGTTCAACTTTAACCCACCCCGGTTGCCGTTTATCGAAGGCTTTGTACGCCTCTATCGCGGAGGTGAGGGGCTCCACCTGGGTCAAGATATCCCGCGGATCCACTGTCCCCGCGGCCACCATGGCAATAAAGCGTGGGATGTATTTCGCGACCCCAATCGGAAACGTCCGCGCGGCTTCTGGATACACGCCGATAATAGAAAGTGTTCCGGCTTTGGCAAGGGCGTTAACCGCCCAAGCTAAAACTTGTGAGGGTGCCTCCCCGGGAATCCAATTGTCCTTCTTAGGGTTGGCCTCCGGTGCAACCTGTTCCACTTCCTTCTTAAATTGTTTTTCTTCCTTGCGTGCTTTTGCCGCCGCCGGACCATCGTGGGCGTGAACGGCGTCGACCCCAACGGCGTCGATCGCACGGTCCACTCCGATCCCATCAGTCATTTGGTGAATCATGTCGACGGGGTCCTCGCTGTTGAAGTCGATCGTTTCAGCCCCTTGAGCGCGGGCCATCTCCAGACGGGAAGCGACGGTATCAATGGCAATGATTCGGCCCGCCCCCAGGATCTTGGCACTTGCGATCGCAAATTGGCCTACGGGACCGCAGCCAAAAATAGCCACCGTACTGCCCGGATGAATGTCTGCCATGTCCGCCCCAAAGTAGCCAGTCGGGAAAATGTCGGATAAAAGAAACAACAATTAGAACCCTCCCAGAATGGGCGGTTAACATGGAAGGGGCAGGAAACAATCGCAGGGTTTTTACGTCTTATAGAGGACGGCTGATTCGACTAGAGAAAGGAGATTCTCATGAGAACTATAATTCGATGGTCCCATTGGATTCTGTTAGCGGCTCTGCTCCTAGCGCCCGCCGCACGGTCGATGGCCGACGTGGTCATTTCTTTCGGTCCCGGACCCCGCGCCGATTGCGTTACTCGTCCCCTATACCGGCCTTACTATCGCCGCTGGCGTTCCTTCTATTCTCCGGTCGTCGTTGTTCCTCAGCCGTATTATCCTCACGTACGCTTGATTTATGAAGTGCGTCACAACGGCAGCGACATTGCTCAGATGATTGTTAGTGAGCGCGAGATGCTGAGAGAGAAAGCGAACGAGGGTTTTATTACGCCCATGCAGTTTGAACAGGAGTCAGGGTATCTCGACACCCTGTCGAACCAATTGCATGCTGAAATTTATGAGAATGGCGGCTTCCTGTCAGAGGGGCAGGAACAAGAGTTATGGGAGCAGCTCCGGCAATCGGGCGCGCTTATCGCGCACAATTTAACGTCCTACTAGACGAGCTTTTGTGGCCGCGGCGGAGCCGATTTCGCTTCGTCCCGCGTTGGCGGCGTCCAGATCGTGTAGTTGTGAAAGAGTGAGGCCCAGGCCAAGAGACCCGCCCAATTCACCGTCACAAAGTAA
>JBBQYF010000225.1:0-4511 GCA_038208955.1 Elusimicrobiota bacterium | reverse complement strand
GTCCGGGCGCTCCTCCCGGTCGACTTTGATGTTGACCAGATATTGATTCATCAATGCCGCCACGTCGCGGTTTTCGTACGACTCGTGCTCCATCACGTGACACCAATGGCATGTGGAGTAACCGATAGAAACGAGGATCGGTTTGTTTTCCCGTCGGGCTTTTTCAAAAGCCTCGTCACCCCAGGGGTACCAATCAACAGGGTTTTGGGCGTGCTGAAGCAGATAAGGGCTTTTTTCATGGATGAGACGGTTCGTCCCAGACGAGCTTGACGTTGACATAAACGCTCCTAAGAACAATAAGACAAAGCTAATTCTCAGAATAAATGGACAGCCGCCGCTAAGCGCAAACAGAGATTCGTTAAGACCCCGGCAGCGACGTCGTCCATGACGATTCCCCAGCCGCCCGGGCAGTCGGCCGCTCGCCCAACCCAACCGGGCTTCCAGACGTCGAAGAGCCGAAAAAGCAAAAAGCCGCCGATGACATAGGCGATTCGGTGTGGAAGCCATGCGAGCCCAACCCAGAATCCAATCCACTCATCGATCACAATACGTGGATCGTCGTGAACGTCGAGCAATTTCTCCGCTTTGTGACTGATCCCTACGGCCATTAACAGTCCGCCGATTAAGGCGGCCAGTTGCCACATCGGCTCGTTGGGCATAAAAGGAAGGGTAACGACTCCCACCGCCGTTCCGATTAAGCCCGCTCCGGTCCTGCGAGAGCCGGGGCGCCAGTAAGCGGGAATGTAGGTGAGATAACCACAGGTCGCCAGCGCTTTGACGAGCCAATTCATCAGGCGGGCGGATCCGGTGGGCGAGTCTTCAAGATTGAAAATTCAGTGCTTAAAAGGTCACGATATTTCTGGATATAAAAATATCCCGACACCACCGTAATAACCGAAACTCCGAGAACTAAAAAGTAGGGCGCGCGCCTGAGGACTTCGTCAAGCAACGGTTGCCAACCCACGGCATCATCGGGGTGCCAGCCCGACCAACGCCCGAGAGATGCGTTGACAATCAGAATCACCAACACCGTGATGATCACGGTGATCTGCGACCCCATTTTAAATTTACCAGCTTGCTCAGCGGCCATCACCATGCCTCGCGAAGCCGCCAAACTTCGCAGACCGGTAATCAAGAACTCACGACTAATGACAAGGACGACCATCCAGGCGGGAATATGCAATTCCGTTACTTCAACGAAACCGACGAGAGCAGTCGCTATCAGCATCTTGTCGACGAGAGGGTCGAGAAATGTTCCGATGACCGTCACCGTGCCGGTGCGGCGGGCGATTTTACCGTCGTACCAATCCGTGATGCTGGCCGCGATAAAAATAATTAACGACGCGAGACGCGTCCACAAATGATCGTAAAACATAAAGGCCATAAACGCCGGAACGAGCGCGAGGCGCAATAATGTCAATCGATTGGCGAGAGTCATGGTCGAGGTCTACTTACTTGAGCGGTAATTGCAGCTCGTTCATGCCGGCATGGGCACCGACCTGAACGTCAACTGGCTGGTCGTTCCAGTACAGTCGCACGGCTTTGGTGTTGCCCATCTTGATCAAATAGGGGCCTGCACCGGTCCATTCTTTGGTGGCATGCGCGGGGAAAATGCCTTCGTACACTAGCCGCCGGTTATCGACCACGCGAATCCAGCTGTCGACGTCGGCCATCAGACGAACTTTCTGAATCGTATTTTGTGGACGCGATGTGATTAGGCGCGTGCTGTTCAACGGACGCAAACGCACCCACGATGTCGTCTTGGAGTCGTAAGCATTGCCTTTGAGAATGTGATACAGCCCCCAGAGGGCCACCAAAAATAATAGGACGAGAGCGACGACCTGTCCGACGGATGTTGGATGCCAACTTTTGGTTGAGGCGGGCGGTTTCGGAGTGGGTGCGGGTGTGGCCATGCCCGGGTAAGAGGTGCTTACAACAGATTGTCCACCCTTTCGGTAAAGCACCAAAACCTCATCCGCCGAAACACCGAGAAATTGCGCGTAGAGCTTTAGGAATCCCAAGCGGTGGCTTTCCGACGGCAAATCGCTCCAGCGCTCTTCTTCCAGCGCTTCGAGATAGCGGGCGGAGACATGGGTGCGTTTGGCGCACTCCGCGATCGAAAGCCGTTGGCGAAGCCGCCCTTGCTTTAACAGGTCGCCCGCCGTGGTTTTGGGTGTTTCCGTCATAATGACAAAGGCACGCGCGGGGTTCCGGCGGGAATTTTGAGTTGAAATGAAGCGGCCGGGAGCGATGTATTCATTTTAAAGTCCTTAAAATCGATGTCCATAGTTCCCGAATCGTCTACGAGCCGGCCGCGAACGGGTAAAAATGTTTGATCCGACACCCACAGGGTCACCGGTGAATCCTTCGCCTGCAAAGGCTTACATAGAATCTTATAAAGATGTTGGTCGTATCCGGCAAAAAGAATTGTGTAGCGCTGCGGCCATTGAGAGACCGGGAAATCCCCAACAAAGCTTAATAGCAGTACTGGGAAGTGCGTTTGTCGCACCCAAGACTTCCAGTCCACCGTCATGACCTGGCCCGCGGCAGGAGAATAAATCGTTAAGGACTGACCATCCGTCATAAGCGATTGTTTTTCTGGCAGACGTTGATCGACTTTCAGTAGATAAGGCTTTTTGAAGGAGAGAGTACCGGACGTCACCATCGGCTCCAAACCTGACCGGCGCGTGGTTTGCTTAAAGTGAAACTGGATGTCCTGGATTGACTGCTGAGATTTGTCGATCTGCGCTAAGATGTCGGGGAGGGTGAGTCCAGGCACGTCGACTGCCCACGCCGCGCAGGCGAAAAATAACGCCCACGCCGCGGAAGAGAATCGCCATTTAACCGGCTGGGGTTTGATTTTTGAGCTGCCCGAGATAGGCGTCAATTCGGTCGAAGTAAATCGTCCAACGATTAGTCCCTTCCGGTTTGTTGATAAAACCTTTCACTTCCAGAATGCTGAGCAAATCGGTTGCGCGGGCCGAAGAACCGAAATGCGCTTTCAAAAGGTCTTGCGAGACGCGCCGGCGCTCGAGCACGAGCATCAGTGCTTGCTGGAGGTCGTCCAGTTCTTCATGCGATCCAGAATCTTCCGCATTCCCTCCCGAGCTCGCGATTGGAGAGAGCAGGCGTTCGTACGAAGGAGCACCTTGTACCCGTACAAAGTCGGAGATCACTTGCACTTCGTTGCTGCTCACGAGCCCGCACTGCAGGCGCGACGGGCGGGGCGCCCCAGGCGGCAAGAAGAGCATGTCGCCTTGGCCTAAAAGATTTTCGGCCCCCGCGGTGTCGAGAATGACTCGTGAATCAATCAGCGAAGCGACTCGAAATGCAATGCGTGCCGGCAAGTTGGCTTTGATTACGCCCGTGATGACGTCAACGCTGGGTCGCTGCGTCGCCAGAACCATGTGAATGCCCACCGCGCGCGCCATCTGGGTGAGACGTTGAATCGAGCCTTCCACTTCTTTCGGAGCAACCGCCATTAAGTCCGCTAATTCATCGATGATGATGACAATATAGGGCTCTGCGGGATTTCCTTCGGCGGCCATCTTGTCGTTGTAATGGTTGATATCTCGCGCCATGACATTGGCAAATTTCTTGAAGCGATGATCCATCACTTTAATCATGCCTTCCAATGCTTTCGACGCTTCCTTGGAATCCGTAATCACCCGGACATTCTCAGGATTCTGGTTCGGATCGAAGAGATAGGGAATACCGTTATACAACGGCAACTCCAACCGTTTAGGATCGATCATCAATATTTTCACGTCGTCGGGCGTGTTCCGATACAAAAGCGACATCACGAGCGCATGAATGCAAACCGATTTACCGGATCCAGTGCTGCCCGCGATCAAAAGATGGGGCATCGTCGCCAGATCGCCGATGACGGGATGACCCTCGGCGTCCTTTCCTAACCCTATCGCCAACCGTGATTTGTGGTTTTGGAATTCGTCCGATTCAAATACTTCGCGCAATCGCACAACCGCTCTGTTGGGGTTCGGCAACTCTATGCCTACCGCCGCTTTTCCGGGAATGGGCGCGACGATGCGGACGCTCATCGCGCGCATCGCCAAGGCGATATCGTTCGAAAGCCCCGCCACCGCCTGGACCTTTATTCCGGGGGCCGGGCTGTAATCAAAGCGCGTGATAATCGGGCCGGGGTGAATTTCGACAACTTTCCCTTGAACGCCAAAATCCGCTAATGTTTTTTCCAGCAGTTGGGCACTAGCCAGGAGATCATCCTCCTTGGCGATATGCGTAGGACGTTCGGACGGGGTCAGGAGGTCAAGTCCCGGACGTCGAAAGGGTTCTTTTTTGATGGCAGAGTCGTTGTCCTCTTCTTTCTTCGCGATCGCGACCGCCTCAACCTTCTTAGACGGTGCCTTGATGGCCCCGCTCTCAAACGATGGAATGGCCGGCGGTTCTGGTTTCAAACGGACAATCGGACGATCAACGGTGGCAAGGGGTGATCCCACACTTTCTTTTCCAGCCGACGGTGGCAATACTTTGGG
>JBBQYF010000224.1:0-4521 GCA_038208955.1 Elusimicrobiota bacterium | reverse complement strand
ATCCTCGTGATGCCCCAACTGCTAAATTACATCGTGGCTTTGTACTTGATCATTAGCGGCTTGATAGGGCTCATGCACTAATTTTATGGTCGCCCGCTTATCACCGACGTTGATGTTGCTCGAAGTCGCGCTGATTATTCTCGCCACCGGCTCATTTTTAATAGCGATGTATCTCGTCAGACTTGCCGGAGTTGCCCTGCGCATGAACTCCATTCGATTACCAGGGGTTGCCAGGGATTCCGAAACACGTCGTCGTAAACCGGTTTCGCCACTCGTCGTCCTTCCCCGCTAGTCCGTCGGACCTGCGCGCGCGCTGCGCACCCTCCGATCTGTACTAAAATAAAGCTATCGATGTTCCAACTTAATACAGGTTCTTTTGAAGCCCTCGAATCGGCGGCCACCCGCGCCTTAGCACAGCTGCGGCGCCGTGATTCGCTATCGAGTACCGTGATCTTGTCACCGTCGGGAGGGGTGCTCAGCCGTTTACAAATGCGCTTGGCCACGGCTCTTCCGGGATATCTCAATCTGCATTTTTTAACGTTTTATGCGCTCGCGGATCGAATGTTAGCGGAAGTTGCCTCCCCGACGGATAATATTGCCCGCGAAGCGAGCCTCTACAGCGAAATTATTCGCGATCTTTTACTGGGCCAAAGCGATGTCCAATGGTTGCTGCGAGAGGATTTTTTTAAAACAGACCAAGCCCTTCCAAAGGGTTTGCCGGGGGCGCTGGCCGAAACCCTTAGGGACCTGCGCGATTCAGGGGCACGTATCGTCGACAGCCTGAAGGCGGCGCTGGAAGGCCACCTGGGAAGCGAGGCCGACAAAACGGCTTCGGCTCTTGAGCTTTATGCTCGCGTTTACGAAGTGCTACAGAAACATCATCTTCGCACCCCCGCGGACCAACTTCGCCGCGCCACGGAACTCGCCCCATCGAGCACCTGGCTTCAAAAACAACAATCGATCTGGATTTATGGAATATATGACTTAACGGGCGTGCAGCTGGATTTTATGCTATCGCTTGCCAAGCATCCCAACGTGCAGCTCTACTTTCCCTACGAAGAAAATAAACCCGCCTATGCCTACGCCGAACGATTATTAAATGATCCCGCTCTGGTCGCTAAAGTCGGGTCAAAAGTTAAGCTGCCCGAGCCCGTCGGTATGCCGCCCGCCCAGGAAATATGGTCCTGTTCTGGCGCCCAAGACGAGGTGTGGCTTGCCGCCAAGCAAGTTCTGGCGTTGCACGCCAAAGGCTTCGAATATTCCAAGATTTTACTTTGCGCCCGCACGCTGGGTCCCTATGCGTCGATCATTCGCGAAGTCTTCGAGAACCATCACATTCCTTACTCGATGAGTCACGAGGAATCCGTCGGAGCTTATCCGCTGATCAAGTCGGCCCGCCAGCTGCTGGTCCTCGAACGAGACGATTACCCAGCGGATGCTTTGCTCGATCTGTTCGCTTCGCCTTATTTTCAGCCCCAAGGCGCGGCGAATGATTCTGAACTTTGGAGCCGCCTGATTAAAGAGGCTGGGATTGTAACGGGCTGGAATTCCTGGGAGGCGCGGCTCGGCCATTGGGCCGAAAAACCCGCCCCGACGGATTTTCCCGAGGCGCGGGCGGCCGCATCCACTCTTCTCCACGTTCTGCGGCGGCTTCGTCAGGACTTAACCGGGCAGGGGACCGCGGCTTGGAGCGACCATGTATTGTCGACGGTAACGCTCTTGTCACAATGGCTGCGGCTTCCAAGGGAAATAATGGCTGAAGAATCCGCTATCTGGAAAGCCTTGCTTAACGCGGTCCAAACCCTGACCGCTCTCGACGCCTTGGATAAGCCGGTTTCTCGACGGCATTTTATGGAAATTCTAGAGGAGAAGCTGGACGCTTTAATGGTGTCACTGGCACCGTCCAACAATGCCGGAGTTCCGGTCATGGACGTTATGACATCGCGTGGGCTGTCATTTGACGCCGTCATCGTCATGGGTATGACGGAAAAATCGTTTCCACGTTTAATCCGCGAAGATCCATTTTTGTCCGACCGCGCGCGCAGCGCTCTTTCCAGTGCCCTAGGATGCCGCTTAGCGCGCAAACTGGACGGCTACCAAGAAGAGCGGTTGCTCTTTCAATTGATTAAGCGTTCGGCACGTCAATCGCTCATTTTTACTTACCAACGCTCGGACGACGAAGGAAAGGCGCTCGTTCCCTCGCTTTATCTTCAGGATCTCGATATCCCGAAGACCGGCCATCACCATTTGGATCGTTCGCTGAATGAGAAATGGGCTCAAGTACCGCTCGAAGATTTAACTCCCCGGGAAGTTTCGGTTTCCCTAAACAAGGCCGCTGTGGACCCCGCGCCTTTCTACGGCCTCCTGGACTATGATAAGCTTCGCTACGCATCACTTCGTAAATCCCAAGATGCGCTTGAGAGCCTGCGGGCGCCTCTCGGTGATCGGGACGGCGCTACGGGACCGCTAGCATCATGGCCCGACATTAGACAAAAAGGGTTCTCTGCTGATTCGCTAAAATTGTTGGCCCAGTGTCCTTTTAATTATTTCTCATCGAAAATACTTAAGCTTTCTCCTGGCGAGAACACAAGTCGCCAAGGCGTCGTTGCCGCTGATGCATCAGGAAAATTAATTCATCTAATCTTAGAGACATTTTACCGCCGGATTCTGCGCGAGAAGGTGACAATGGATTGGATGACCTGGGGAACGCTCCTCGATGAGGCTTGCGACCGATGTTTTCAATCGTTTCAGGACAGCAGTGTGGATTTCTATCCATTAGCTTGGCAGGCCACCCAGATTTCGATTCGTCAGAAGCTGCACCGGTTTCTTAAGAAAGATATTGAAGAATTGCGTGAAAGTGGCTTCAAACCCACTTATTTTGAACAAGAAATTGCAGGTTATATGCCTGAACTAACCCCGCCCCTTAACGCCATGCCTTTTCACGGGCGCATCGATCGAATCGATCTGCGGGAAGAAGCAGGGGAAAGGGCTTTTCGCGTGATCGATTACAAAACGGGTCGAACGAGCGCGAAAGGCAAAACCCATACCAAAATTCTGCGAGGTGAGATTTTTCAGCTCCCGGTATATCTCAGCTTGGCCAAACAATGGTTAACTGCCATGGGCGGTCGGGAAGCCATCCCCTTATCAGCCCAATTCTACAACCTGGCAGACCGGGAAAGTGCCGTCGAGTCTCCATCGATAACGCCCGATTTTTGGGAGTCTTGCGGTGCCTCGTTTTCAGATAACATTTCGGGATTGATTACGCTGGTTGAAAAGGGGATTTTTTACATTCGTCCGAACGGCGATAATCAGGGCTATTGTTCCTGGTGCGACTATTCCCAAATTTGCCGCAAAGAACATAAACCCTCGGCGCTGCGCAGCGAGTACAGCGAGGCCCGCCAGGCTAACGACCAACGATTAAAGAGGACGGCACCATGAAGAACCACGTTTACTGGGCAACGGCCCTCTTGCTCGCAAACATGTCGACGATGGCAACGACGGGTACCACGCCGGTTCGCAAGTCTCTGGCCAGTACGGTCAGCCAACCGGCGGTCGTCACGGTTTCAGGGCATCAGCTGCTGATTCAACGTCCTCAGGCAGATGGCACCTACAGCGCGCCCCAGCCCTATTTGATGAAAGGAGTCGATTGGATTCCAGCCGGAGCGGCCCCAGCGACGGGTCCTCAGCCACCGGCCTACAGCGGCACAACCCAGTACGGTTTCTTTTACGATTACCCCGGACGGGTCCCACAGGGAGACGTCGTCATGAACTACTGGCTGCAGCAGGAGCAGCTGAACCGCTACGCCGCGGATATTGCCTTAATGGTCAAAATGAACGTCAACACCGTACGCCTCTACAGTTTGGTTGGCAGCGATACAGCCGCGGTTCAGGCGATGCTGGACGCCTTTTACAACAATGGAATTATGGTGATTCTCACCGTGGCCAGCGGGGGCGCCGATATATCGAGCGGGCAGTATTTGACGACCGTGGCGCAATGGAAAAAACATCCGGCAATTCTAATGTGGGGTGTTGGCAACGAATGGAATTTAAATAATTTTTATGGCGGCTATCCCGATGCTTATACAACGGCCGCGGCCATCGACAGTGCCGCCGCTCAGATTCGAGCCGTCGATTCCGCTCACCCTGTAACCTCGGCCTTAGGCGACAAGTTCATCCTCACGCCGAATATCTGCGGTCCAGACACCCCTGGGACGGATATTCCAACGATTCTGCCTCAATGCCCCCACATTGACGTTTGGTCGCTCAATTCTTATCGGGGCCGGAGCTTTGGTTCTTTGTTTACTCAGTGGCAGCAAGTGTCCTCCAAACCGTTCTATATGAGCGAATTCGGAATCGATTCGTTTAACACCACCAGCCACACGTTACCGTTTACGCCCTGTACCTCCCAGGGAAGCGAAGCGTTGGGCACGGGAGGTCAAGAGGACCAAGCCACGCAGGCGAGCTGGGAATTGTCGATGTGGCAAGAAATCGCGACGCATCTATCGGCGCTTGACCCAACGC
>JBBQYF010000223.1:0-4636 GCA_038208955.1 Elusimicrobiota bacterium | reverse complement strand
GAATTTGCGACCCGCCTCGCCTGGGTCACAAACCATGATGTGTTGGCCTCCCGATTAAGAGTGCTGTGGGTTATCACTGGTTCCTCGGGATGAGCTAGGAAATGGATCACAGGATTCGAAAACGCTTCCGTTGTGAATTGTGCGGAAATATGGGAATCGGGATTCTGGGGAAAAGGTGTAGAAAAGCCTACGGCCGAAACCGAATTAGTAAATAGGCAGACAACAACAATGACCGCGATGCTTTTAAGGATGACTTTTGATTCATCCAAATATAGAAAATATGCGCTTCTCATAACGTAACACAATAATAGCTCGTGGTTGGGAAGGTTGAAATGGTCTGAAAGGCCGGATTCCGCACCCAAAAGACCCAGCGACTTCTGTCAGAGGGTAAAAAATAAGACGTTGTCTGGTGTTGCCGGCGGTCGTTCGGTCACTTGGGTCCAACTTGTTCGGCTATTTCTCCTCGCCAATGGTTATCGACTTCGTCCTGTCACATTCGATTCCTACTCTATAGGTGCTTAGTTGTGGATTCGGGTCGATCTTTTCCTAAGCTGCCACACCCAGAAGGTTTGGGAATTACAGGAGACTCAATGAAAATCATGAAGAATGGATGGCTCAAAAGTTCCGTCATCGCGCTCGCCTTCGGAGGATTACTTTCGGCGCAAGTTATGGCTGGAGTTCTTTTACCGATCAAGGTCGCGAATTACACGTCGAAAACCTTGAACGGAACCGTCGGGATATCGAACGGTGGTAGCACGACCGCCACCTTCAATCCGTTTCAGTCTACGGTTATCTACGACCTAGAGCAAACGATCAGGCCGACATTAAGTGCCACATTTGTCGATCAGACCAGTGGATCCCTACCCTTCAGTTGTTCGCAAAGTTACAATATTTACACAACTTCTTATACGGTTGTTGCTATTTACAAAACCGCAGGCGTCATTGGTTGTCACGTCATCATTAATTAGTTTCTAAGCTCCGTTCATTAAAACACCCACCTCTTTATGGTGGGTGTTTTTTTTTGGCGATACTATCGATCCCGTTAAACTTTAGGTTGCAAAGGATCACGCAGTCGTAGCCATTATGCTGGCACGTTTAGCGCTTCGAGTCGCACGGTCACATGGGTCTTCCAGTCTCGCACATTGGACCTTAGGGACCATGGCTCGCAGGGATAATCCCGATTAAAATGGAGTTCGAATGCGTTCTCCCATGCGCCTGATGGCTGCTCTTCTTGTTTTGTGTCAAGTGTCTGGCCCTTTGCCCGCCTTTGCCGCGCCGCCGATATATGTGACTTCCCGCGGGTGCACCAATTGGCAAGCGGAAGCCATGACGATTGCATCCAAATGGTTCCTTTATAATACGTTCCGTTCTATTGCCGCATCCGTGCACGAACTGATTCGCCGTGAACCCTCGGCCGCATTATCTCACCCACGGTTGGAGCCACATCTACCGAGTACGCAAACTCCCTACGGCACCTCACCCGATCGCGAAAAGGTGCTCCCGGTGATGTCGTGGGTCGATAACACTCGCGCCTCAACCGAACGGTTGGACCAACTGGCGGGGGAGTTGATTCTAGGCCAGCAGGCAAAAACGCTCGATTTTAAACAAGCCTTTCCACGTTTTCCGGAAGAAGTCGAGCTCATACGGAGCCTGTTGCGCTCCACGGATCATCGATGGATGGGCAATACCCGGTCCATCTTCCAAAAGATCAAAGAGTTTTACGCTGAGGGGGAAACCTCTCCCGAGCGTTTTAACCTGCTGGCCAATGTGCAGAAATTGGAAGTGTGGGAATTCCGAGAGGGGGTTCTTGACCCGGAAACGCGACTACGCATTCGCGCCGGAAGCCTCATTCGAGGCAACACGCTGGTGGTCTATAGCGAGGCCGGAAATGCCATTGGTCTGTTTCGTCAACTCTACGAATTGGTGCATCGAGCCTACGACCTGTCGCTAACGGACCGGCAGATTGAAAACGATGCCGCCGGGACGCTGGCGGCGTTGGCGGAAACGGGTTTCGGGGACTCAATCATTTCCGCCCGTGCCCAATCGCAGGCGGCCGAAATGGCTTCTTGGCCTGATGAGGGAACTTTTACATTTGACCATTTCATACGAGACACGCCCCGCGTCCTTGCTGAACTGGGCGAGCACAAATTCTTTCCCGAGTCCTTTAAAGGACTCTTCGGCAACTGGAATCAACATCGATTATTTTACGCACAAGCCCACGCCAAGGCTCTGTCGCAATTCATGAACGACTATTTTAATGCCAAGTCATCCGTGCACGAATATTACGTTGATGAGACGCAGATTTCTCCCATCGCGTATCATTTTCAGACGTGGTTTTACAAACTTCGTTCGGCGAATCCCGCCATCAGTCATGCGGTCGCGAACCTTATCCATTGCGCGGTTTATGCGGAATGGGGGGAGTTGACTGCCGATTCAGTGGTTTTGGCGGAGGAAGACTTTATGACCTTCCTCGATCTCGCTACCGACGATATTAAAGCGCTCGCCTGGCTTACCTTTTTCCGCAACCGGCTGCCGTCCCGTTTGCGTCCCGCGGCCGACTTCAGCATCGCTGCAAATCGAGGGAAGCCGCCGATCGTGGTTTTGCTCCTCACCCTCATGGTCGGATATCCTGAATTCATCTCCGAGAAATTGGGCCTGACGTCCCTCCCGCAGGCCTTTGCTCTCGTCGAGGCCGAAATTATCAGTTTGCGCGAGTACAAAGCCTCCCGGCGCGGCGCCTTGGCGATGAAGCGCCGGACCTATCGGGACGAATTACGGGAGGTGAGTGGCAAGCCGGCGCTGAATGCAGCCGAAATTAAAGATGAACTAGCCAAGCTTCTGAATGACGGAATCAAACGCATTGCCATCTTCGATCAACAAACCCTTGAAGCCGTGGGCGAACCTGAAAACGTTGTCGATGTTTTCAGAGATCTCGACGATCACCCAGGGCGCTTCGAAGGACATCTGGTTCACGATCCCGTAGATCATCTGGTTTTGTTTCTGAACGAGTCACCCTCGGATGAAACATCCTCTTTCTCGTCGGGGGACCGCGGCGGCGCCCAAAAAGATTTAGGCGTGAGGACAGCCAGGGACCAAGAGCGGCTCAATAGCGTGCTGAACCGGCGCCATAAATTTAATAAATATCCTTTCAAAGAAATAACCCGTTGGGGACGCCGGGTCCATGTCGTCGAGGGTCCCGCAGACATGGGCTTGCCAGCCATCCATTACGAAACGGAGCCGGGTGACTTAATTACGGTGGTTATTAAATCGGGCACGAGTGACGCCATTTTTGAAGAACACCTGTTTCATGAAATCCGCGAAGCGTTATGGATGGAAGCGGGATTGCCTCCCGACCGGGCGCATACGGTGGCCCATTATGAATTCATTACCGATTATTTAGCCCAGCACCCGGAGGGCGGCATCACGCCGTTTCATTTAGCCTCGATTGCGAAGATGACAGACTCCCAGCTGCTCGCCATTCTTCGAGAGCAGGCGGATATGCGTTCTAAGCAGCACATCTCGCTCGCTCGCGCCTTGGCCCTGCAGTTCCGCAGGCTGGATGATCCTGGCTTTGGTTGGATGAAAGCATACACCCTATCGAAACCAACGATCCTGGCGTATGAGGAAAATTTGCGTCAGCAGGCGCGCCGGGAGTTGACGAACCGGTTAACCCACGGAATTGAAATTAAAGTGGAGGGCCAACCAAAGGCCATCCCCGCCCACACAGTAAAACAGTACGCCGAGTTTGAACAGGATCTTCGCGGACTGCTTACGGAGTGCCGGTCGTCGTTGGATCTGGCCCAACGCTTGGATTTAAATCCTGCCTTAGCGAAAATCATATATGGCGTTGTTCGGCCGCCTGACGCGTCTTGGACGGTGGACAACTTTTCAGATGCGCTAAATCGTCTTTTCGGGCGGGACAACGAGACGCTTATCCAGGAGCTCAACGAACGAGTGCTGGGCCTCCCGGTTGCGGCTTTTTCCGCAATTTCTGAATTGGCCGGCTATCGCCGTGGAGCGATTAACCTTTTTCTTATGTCCAACCACTATGGACGACCAACCTATATTCTTAGTCCGCTAAACCTTCTCCAGCTGCTTTGGGCCCGCAAAGTATATTTGAAACGCTCATCGAAGGCAATGGCACCAACCTCCACAGCGCCCCCCCAGGAAAAACCAACGCAGTTTAATTCGTATTCCCTTCCTTTAATCTTTTTGGAAAATGCGATTGAGACGGAACGGTCGAGGAGCGTCGCGCGCTCGTACGGGTCGAACTTGACAAACTTACCCGCGCCGCCTTTTCGAGGAATTACAGGCGCCGATATCGTTCGCTATTTAAATACGTGGCTGCAGAGCCCCGAAGCCCGCAACCACGTCGATCGACCCATGACTATGTTGAAGGATTTGTTTCGAACACAGGGCCAGAACGTGTTCGATTGGTCCCGCTGGCAGATGCGCTACAAGGGCATTCCGCTGGGCCCGACGAGCATCATTAAAAAGGCCGACGAACTGGTCCTGGAAAGACGGCAGACAACGGGGGAAACGACGATTAGGCCGTTGCTGATTGGCGTTTTTATTATGCTGAGCGTTTCGTCGGCGGCCTTGATCGTCCCGCTATGGCTGTCTGCGGTTCACTACA
>JBBQYF010000222.1:0-4638 GCA_038208955.1 Elusimicrobiota bacterium | reverse complement strand
CGGCGGGCCACCCAACGCAGTGTGAAGTTCATCCGCTGGCTCCGCCATGCCATCCGCGACCGCCTTGCGGAACCCGTCGCAGCCGCCCGATTGCGCGAGTTATACGCGGTGTTGTGAAGACTTTGCATCAACACCGATCCTTCTGCCCATGACTTAGGAAGGCGCCTTCCACTTCGAGGTAATCTTCAAGAAATATCTCTTGAGATACTTTATGAATTCTATCGACCACCTCCGCTGATCGGTCGAACGCAAGACAGCCCATCACAGTCCTTCCCTTAGGATAAGAAACTTCGAGATTTTCGAAGACGGTCAGGTTTTCATATATTGAGGGTGTTTGAAATTTTCTACCGACCCCTGCCTGGACTATTTTGTACTCGGCCATGCCGACCAGCTCGCGGTCTTTGAATCTTATGCTTCCCGCAGTCGGGCGAGTCTTTCCGCAGACCATATCAAGCACCGTGGTCTTACCAGCCCCATTTGGTCCGATAATGACTCGGAGCTCATTTTTATTGAGATAAAGGTTCAGCGAATCCACCGCTTTGAACCCATCGAAGGAAACCGTCAAATCTTCAATGGACAGGAGAAAGTTGGTCTGGCTGCTCATGAATTTTGGCCTTTGGTGATTGGAGCGGCAATGAGAGAGGCGCCGAGGGATTGATTGGATTTGAGCTTTTTGTAGAGAGGCCCGCCTTTCTTCTCGATCACGTCCCAAAGCGACGCCAGGCCATTCGGGAATAGCACGACGACCGCGATAAAAAGGCCACCCATTAAAAACAGCCAAAGTTGGGGAAATGTTTCCGAAAAGAGGCTTTTCCCGGTGTTTACCAACAGCGTCCCATAAATGGCGCCGTAGAGAGAAGACTTACCGCCCACCGCGGCAAAAATGACCATTTCAATGGAAGGGACGATTCCCACAAGCGAAGGGCTGATAAAACCAACCTGCAAGACGAAGAGTGCGCCTCCGATTCCGCTCAAGATCGCCGCCAGGCAAAAGATAAAAACTTTAAAGGCGGAAACATCGTATCCTGAGAAGCGCACGCGGTCCTCCCGATCCCTCATCGCAAGGAGCATCTTCCCCATCTTCCCCGAGAGCAGCCATTGCGAGACCAAGATCGCGAGCAGAAGAAACGCACAAGTGATAAAATAAAGAAGATACTGGGCATGCTTGGTCCGAATGTCCCAGCCCCACAACGTTCTCAAATCGGTAATGCCGTTGCGGCCTCCCGTGTAACCTTGATTGCCATCGATCCCCAACGAGAGAATCAAAGCAAGAGCCTGAGTAATAACAGCGAAGTAAACACCCCCAACACGGCGCTTAAACATGGCGACGCCGAGGATAAAGGCGACCGCGGCTGGAAGAAGCATCACAGCCATAAGGCTGAAGGGAAGACTCTTGAAAGGAACCCAAAGTGCGGGCAAATGGGTGATCTGATTCCAGTCCATGAAATCTGGAATCCCCGGGGTTGATTGAATTTTTGTACTAATTGGGTCGGACGCCTCCAGCTTCAAAAACATCGCCATGCAGTAGCCGCCGAGCCCAAAGAAGACTCCTTGGCCAAGGCTGAGGACCCCACCTTTTCCCCAAAGCCAGACGAGCCCGAGCGCCCCAAACGCGTAGGTCAAATATTTTCCGACTAAATTCAATCGGAATATATCGAGACATCCGGGCAATAGAACGAGGAGAACCAAAGCCACCACTGCCAACTTCAAGAGCCCGGCCTTTCCACCTAAAAATCGATCCGCAGTTTTTCGCATGTATTAGCTTCGGGTTGAGTGTTACGAGCGGACTTTTGACCTAAAGAGGCCCTGCGGACGGATCATCAGTAAAAGAATGATAAGACTTAAAACAGAGACCTTTCCCATCGTTCCTTTTAGGAAGAACTCCAGGATCGATTGGCCCTGAGCAATACCGAACGCCGAGGCCACTGTGCCGAGCAAACTGGCCGTTCCACCAAATACGACTACGAGAAACGTATCGACGATGTATCGCGAACCACTATCAGGCCCGGTCGAGCCGATCGTGGTGAAGGCCGCACCCGCAACCCCGGCGATCCCGCAGCCCAGCGCAAAGGTAAACCGATCGATTCGACCGGTATTGATTCCGGCTGCCCCGCTCATCGTTCTATTCTGCACGGTGGCGCGCATCTGAAGACCTATGCGTGACCGAAACATAAATACCCAGACACCAAAGGTGAGAAGCAGAGTCAATCCCATGACGAAAACCCCGTTGATTGGAATGTCGATCGTATCGGTCGGTTTAAACGAACCCATCAGCCAGTCGGGGAGCGCTGGAGTCACTTCGCGAGCGCCGAAGATTGAGCGGAAGGCCTGTTGCATGATCAAACTTAGACCCCATGTCGCCAGAAGGGTGTCGAGCGGTCGTTTGTAGAGAAAGCGAATCAACGACCATTCGACAAAAAGCCCCATCACGGCGGACGCGACGAAAGCAATACCGATTGCAATTACAAAGTAGAAGGGAATAAGCGCGGGAAAGTGGTTATGAACAATCTCCGAGCAGAGGTAAACCATGTAGGCACCGAGCGCCATAAATTCACCGTGAGCCAGGTTTACTACACCCATCTGCCCGAAGATGATCGCTAAACCCAATGACATTAAAAGCAACACGCTGAATAAGCTGAGCCCAGCAAACCCCTGCATTACAAATATAGACCACAATTCTGAGGGAGAGTATCCAAACATAATGACAAGAGTTTGTTAGCTGCTTTTTGTCTTCGGGCACGCGATTGTTCTACCATTTTATTGATAGCCCTTGGGGAATGGATTCGGCTCGATCAGGTCCGATTCGTAAAGGACTTTCGCCTGCCCATCCGTTTGCCACTGCCCAATGCGCAACTTGCTCCAAAGATGGTGGTTCTCGTGAATCTTAACATAACCTTCCGGAGCCTTTGTGAACTCGATTCCTGGAGACGCCGCAGCAATCTTGTCGACGTCGAAGCTCCCCGCCTTTTCCACGGCCAATTTCCATAGCCAGGGTCCGAGGTACGCCGCTTGGGTGACATCTCCGATTACACTTTTGGGGCCATACTTAGACTTGAAGGCCGAAACAAACGCCTTGTTGTTGTCATTCTCTAGCGATTGGAAATATTTCATAGCGGAATAGAATCCGACTAAATTCTCACCACCAATCCCAAGGACTTCGTCTTCGGTAACGGAAATCGTCAGAACGGTCCATTTATCGCTGGTAATACCCGCAGCCTTAAGCTGTTTGTAAAATGAGACATTGCTTCCGCCGACAATGATCGCGTAAATAACATCCGGCTTCTTGAGCTTAATCTTATTTATCAACGAACCGAATTGAGTGTGACCTAAAGCGTAGTATTCTTCGCCTACGACGGTTCCCTTGAGCACATTTTCAATATGTTTTCGTGCGATTTTATTGGAGGTGCGAGGCCAAATATAGTCTGATCCGAGCAGATAGAATGTCTTGGCTTTCTTCTCTTTCGCGATCCAATCCAAACCTGCGAGAATTTGCTGTGTTGCTTCCTGCCCCGTGTAGATCACATTCTTTGACTGTTCAAGGCCCTCATAAAAGGTAGGATAGTACAACATCCCGTTTTCTTTCTCAAAAACCGGCAGAACCGCTTTGCGGGACGCTGATGTCCAACAGCCAAAAACCGATGCGACTTTATCATTAACCAAAAGTTTTTTGGCTTTTTCGGCAAATGTCGGCCAATCGCTCGCTCCATCTTCGACAATAATTTTGATCTGGCGACCCAGCACACCACCCATCGCATTAATCTGTTCGATTGCGAGCTGCTCCGCCTGGATAGAGCCGGTTTCGCTAATCGCCATAGTTCCAGTAGCGGAATGGAGTTGCCCCACCGTGACGGTATCGTCCGTTACGGCCAGGCCGGTAGTGTTCACCTGCGCGGTCGGAAATTCGGCGGCGCTTAGCCGGCCTTGTTTGGATCCAGACCAGACGGCCAGCGCCGCCAGAATGGGAATGATTTGCTTAAGGATTTGTTTCATGATGATTAATCGATTTATCTTTACGAGAAGTTCTCCAGAATATTGATAGGCTGGCTAAGGCGGTCCTATGAAGATTGAGGCGATTTCGTACTCCTTGCATTGTTTCAGAATTGAGCCTCACCGATCGCGGGCTTTGCCAGCCATCGTGATTCACTTCGTGATGGTTAGCTTTGAATATGCCAAACAAAGGTTCCCTTCAGATGAATGGCTTCATGGATTGCATGATTCGATTTCATTCTGACGGTTTCGCGCTTCTGCCAGTGGATTTTTAGTTTCGAACTCGGGCCTGTAAAATCCTTGAATGAGGGTGGCAAAGAGGAAAATCGGGTTGGTGATAGATCCTACGCTGCAGGCTGTTGAATGAACCAATGTCGAGATTTGTGCACGCTGGCCAAATGGTTTTGAACTGCACCTTAACTCGTCGTTTTGCCGAGCGTTGCAGGGCATTACGTCTCTTGAAGCTATCGAGGTATCGATCGGCGTTTGTTTTAGCGGACCCGTGGTTCTCCGTATCCGTCTTAGCAACTGCGGCTATCGGTAGTTCGTCGGTTCCTGCGAGTGTGGGCTGATGCGTAAAGATGTTGTCGTTCGGAGGGTTCGAAAATGGTCCGGTGCCGCGGAAAGGGCGCGGGCGATAGCGGAGTATCG
>JBBQYF010000221.1:0-4664 GCA_038208955.1 Elusimicrobiota bacterium | reverse complement strand
AAGTTGAATTTTTCTATGAGCCGTAGGCGTATTGTGGTCAAAGTGGGGACCAGCCTGTTGACGCAGCCGGGCGGCCAACTCGACCGGACGCGAATGGCCCGGTTTGCCCGCGAATTAGCGTCTATGCAAAAGTCCGGCGTTGAAGTCGTTCTCGTCAGCTCAGGCGCGATTGCTGCCGGAATGGACGAGTTGGGCTGGCGGAAACGCCCGTCCGAGCTAGCCAAAAAACAGGCGGCGGCAGCCGTTGGGCAGCCTTGTTTAATGGAAACCTATCGACGCCTTTTCCGCCGACAGGGCGTTACTGTCGGTCAAGTGCTGTTGACTCGCGAAGATTTTGACAACCCCAGCCGGCGCCGCAATGCCCAGACCACTCTGGCCACGCTATTGCGGGAGCACGTTATTCCGATTATTAATGAAAATGACACCGTCGCCGTCGAAGAAATCCGCGTCGGCGATAACGACACACTAGCCGCTCAGGTGGCCGTTAACGTCAAAGCGGATCTATTGGTCCTGCTCACCGATGTTGACGGCCTGATGACTTATCCTCCACGCCATCCCCAAAGCAAGCTCGTCGCCGATGTTCCAAAAATCACGCCGCATATCGAGGCGCTGGCGCGCGGTGCCGGTTCTGACTTTGGGACGGGGGGTATGGCGACCAAAATTCGCGCGGCCAATTTGGCCACGCGCCATGGGGTTACGATGGTTATCGCCAATGGCAAAAAGCCAAACATCCTCGCTCGCATTGTTCAAAACGATAAGGTCGGGACGCGCTTCCCGGCGCGTTGAAGGCGACGCGACAAGACAACACTCCGACGGTGTCTACCTAAATTAGCAACCCGCTTGACAGGCTGCTAGTAAATGAATTAATATTAGCAGTAGGAAATAGAGAGTGCTAAACACTCTCACATTTACTTTCCACGAAACCAATAGGAGGTCGTAAGTATGCCAACCGCTACCGCTGTAAAATTAAGACCGCTAGGTGACCGCGTGCTCGTCAAGGCCTTAGAGAAAAAAGATGAAATGCGCAGTGGATTAATCATCCCGGACACCGCCAAAGAAAAACCCCAGGAAGGCGAAATTATTGCTGCCGGCAAAGGCAAAATCGGTGAGGATGGCAAGCTCATCCCCATGGATGTCAAAACGGGCGATAAAATTCTTTATGGCAAGTATTCGGGCACCGAAATCAAGATCGAGGGGCAGGAATACCTCATCATGCATCAGGATGACATTCTCGGGATCGTCGACTAATAACCCCACTTTAACAGGAGAACCATAATGGCTAAACAATTGAAGTACCAGGATGAGGCAAATCGCGCCTTGAAAGCCGGCGTTGATAAGCTGGCCAATGCCGTAAAAGTCACGATGGGGCCCAAGGGCCGCTACGTCGTGCTAGACAAGAAATTTGGATCGCCAACGATTACCAACGACGGCGTCACCATTGCCAAAGAAATCGAATTGGAAGACCCGTTTGAAAACATGGGCGCCCAGCTCGTCCGCGAAGTCGCTTCCAAGACGAACGATGTCGCTGGAGATGGGACGACGACCGCCACCGTGCTTGCTCAGGCGATCATTAACGAAGGCCTGCGCAACATTACGGCCGGTGCCAACGCGATGCACATCAAACGCGGCATCGACAAAGCGGTCGAGTCCGTCGTCGCTGAAATCAAGCGGATGGCGAAACCCGTTAAAGATCAGGAGATCGAACAGATCGCCTCGATCTCGGCGAACGACCGTGAAATCGGCAAGCTCATCGCCGACGCGATGAAGGCTGTCGGCAAGAACGGCGTGATCACCGTCGAAGAAGGCAAGTCGGCGCAAACGACTGTCGAAGTAGTCCAGGGAATGAAGTTTGACCGTGGATACGTTTCGCCTTATTTTGTGACGGATCCGGAACGCATGGAAACCGTGCTCGAAGACGCCGTCGTCATTCTGACGGACAAGAAAGTCAGTGCCCTCAATGAGCTCCTGCCCTTCTTGGAAAAAATGCTCCAGCAGGGAAATAAGCCGTTCCTCTTGATCGCCGAAGAAGTTGAAGGCGAAGCCTTGGCCACGCTCGTGGTCAACAAGCTGCAGGGACGTCTCAAATGCGCCGCCGTCAAAGCCCCTGGTTTTGGCGATCGCCGCAAAGAAATGCTCCAGGACATTGCGATCCTCACGGGTGCGCAGGTTATTTCTGAAGAGCTGGGCGTAAAACTGGAGAAAGCAGAACCCTCCATGGCGGGCAGCGCGAAACGCATCATCGTCGACAAAGAGAACACGACGATTGTTGATGGCGCTGGCGATAAGAAAGCCATCGAAAAACGCGTCGCCCAGATCAAGAAGCAGATCGAGGACACGACGTCGGATTACGACAAAGAAAAATTAGAAGAACGCTTGGCCAAATTGTCGGGCGGCGTCGCGCTGATCAAAGCCGGTGCAGCAACCGAAACCGAAATGAAGGCCAAGAAGTACAAAGTCGAAGATGCCATGCACGCGACTCGCGCGGGCGTTGAAGAAGGTATCGTTCCGGGCGGCGGCACGGCGCTCTTGCGCGCAGCCGACCAACTGGCGAAAATCAAAGGCGCCGACCAGGATGAGCAGACCGGCATCAACATTGTGCGTAAAGCGCTTGAAATGCCGATCCGGCAAATCTCCGAAAACGCCGGGATTGAAGGTTCGGTAGTCGTTGACAAAGTCCGGGCCAACCCAGACATCAACTTCGGCTTGAACGCCGACACCGTTGAATACGGCGACTTGCTTAAGCAAGGCGTCGTCGATCCCGCCAAAGTGGTCCGTACCGCGCTTCAAAACGCGGCCAGCATTTCGAGCTTGCTCCTAACGACGGAAGTGCTCGTCACGGACATCCCCGAGAAAAAAGGCTCAGCCCCCATGGGCGGCGGCATGCCAAACCCGAGCGACATGTACTAAGCCGTATTCGTCGTTATTCCAAAAGCCCCCTGCTCCGAAAGGACCAGGGGGCTTTTCTTTTCTATCCCCGTACCGTCGGCAGAATAAATTGTTCTGGTTTCCCTTGGGCCTCTGCTTGGCAATACAAATTACCCGGGGATGTTATAATGGGAGGGACGTAACGCAGGGTATTTCACTCAAGGAGACAGCACTATGGAAGACACGAAGGTCGGGTCGCAAGTTGCAGAATTTGAAATGGACGTCTTTGATCCGGCGCGCGGTGATTTTGCGCGCGTATCCCTGGCCGATTTAAAGGCTCAAAAGAAATGGACCGTTTTGTTTTTTTACCCGGGCGATTACACATTTGTCTGTCCCACAGAACTGGCCGACTTTGCCGATTTACAGGACCAATTTATGAAGGAAGGAGCGGTTCTTATTTCCGTCTCAACGGACAGCAAGTATGTCCATCTGGCCTGGCAACGGGAAGAGTCGCTACTGAAAGGAGTTCGCTTCCTGATGGGTGCCGATACGAACGGTAAAGTTAGCAAGCAGTTCGGCGTCTTTGACGACGCCTCGGGTATGGCGCTCCGTGGGACATTTTTGATCAGCCCCGAGGGGCGTCTTGCGGCATCGGAAATAAACTTCTTCAACGTCGGACGTAGCGCCGAGGAATGCCTGCGCAAGGTCAAGGCGAATGTCTATCTCGCGCAGCATCCGGAAGAGGCTTGTCCGGCAAAATGGATCCCAGGCGAAAAGACCCTCACACCGGGCGCCGGCTTGGTCGGACGCGTCGGTGAGTCGATCGAAAAACAAGAAGCTTAATCGGTCCGTTTTCTCCGTGCGAATAGCCGGCCCCGAACTCAGGGAGGCCGGCTTTGCATTTCTTGCAAAAGGGATGTATACATGAGAGAGAGGTGAATCCAATGAACCGACTCCCAACTCTGGTTTTGGCAACGTGTGTCAGTTTCAATATATTTCTCACGGGTTGTCAGCATTCGTCGTCCAACGCGTCCTACCCCAAATCTCCGAAAGACGTTCTCTCTGCGTTCCTCAAGGCGGACAGTGAAGCCGCCGGACTTTCCGCCGAATCCTGGCCCGACCTCATGCGCTATACCACCTGGACGAAACCGCCGGCATGGGATAAATTTGTGATCATCGACCATTTCGATGTGGGGAATGTCCAAACCGGTAGCACGCGAGCACAAGCGACCGTGACGTATCGCACCGTTGGGCAAATGGGATCAACCTTTAACCCGGCACCCGGACCCGAAGAAGTTATTTTCCACCTCAACAAAGTCGGTGACGCCTGGAAAGTAGATTCGCCGCAAGCCCTTCCACACGTCTCTTGGACGGTCATGCAAAAGCGGTTGGCCGATGCGAGCGAAAAGGATCCGAACGTCAAAGCCGTCAACGATGCATTGATGGCCCAAATTTCCTCATCGGCTCAAGGGTCGAAATAATTAAGACTGAGTGAATCAGAAACAACGGACGGAATCCTTGGCCGCTAGGATGTTTACGAGAACATCCCGAAAGCCAAGTTCCGGAAATCAGTCGGGGTACACTGCCGCAGGATGTCCGATGCTGGCCGATGACGCAAAAAACCCACATTAACGTCCACCTAGTTGTCACAACTTTTTAATCGGGCGGTTCAAGTCGACAGCAAGGATGGTTAATACTCGGTTCGATGATTCTTGTAAAACGATATATGGGTCTCGCGATTCGGGAGGCGCGCAAAAATTTGCGGCTTCTCAGCGGTGGTCCCTTTGGTGCCTGTATCG
>JBBQYF010000220.1:0-4761 GCA_038208955.1 Elusimicrobiota bacterium | reverse complement strand
AAAACGGGATTGCGTGATCGCCCACATGCAAGCCCCGTGATATAAAAAATTATCGGAGGATTTGGGTAATAAACGACGAGCAAAAAAATGATACACATCAGCTGGTAGAATAGAAGGTGTTATGGAACGCCGCCAAGCTTCACTCGCCGGAGTTTTCAGTCTATTGTTCAGAGCCCATCCCTGGCACGGGATCGAGCTCGGAGACCGCGCGCCGGAAGTCGTGCCAGTGTTCGTCGAAATGTCTCCCACCGATACGGTGAAATATGAACTTGATAAAGTAACGGGATTTTTGAAAGTCGACCGTCCCCAACGCTTTTCAGCCCAATGCCCATCGATTTACGGTCTCATCCCCCAAACATTATGCGGACCACAAGCTGCGGCGTATTGCCAGGAAAAAACCGGTCGGCCCTCGCTCAAAGGCGATATGGATCCGTTAGATATCTGCGTATTGTCGGAGCGACCGATCAACCGGGCGAATATCTTGCTTAAAGCCAGGCCGATTGGTGGGTTGCGAATGATCGACGGCGGAGAGGTCGATGATAAATTGATTGCGGTCCTTGAAAATGATCTGAGTTACGGGCATTGGCGCGATATAAAGGATTGTCCTGAGAACATGCTGGAACGATTTCAACATTATTTTCTCACGTACAAAGAAATGCCCGGCTCGACCTCCCGTCGAACAGAGATCACCCATGTGTACGGACGCGAGGAAGCTTACGAAGTGATCCGCCGCTGTCAGGCCGACTATGAGGAAGAGTTTGCGGGACTCCGGGAATCCTTTGAGCGAATCCTTGGGCGACCCACCATCCCATAACACCTCCCGTGACCTCTCGCAGAAAAGCCGCTTCGTCGTCCCCTAAATCCACAATTAAATTGCCTCCCGCGATCACATTCTTGAAGCGATTAGGCCCTGGTTTGATCACGGGTGCCGCCGACGACGATCCCAGTGGGATTGCAACCTATTCGCAAGTCGGTGCCATGTATGGCTATGCGATGCTTTGGACGCTGTTTTTTTCGTTCCCCTTTATGGCGGCCATTCAGGAAATCAGTGGGCGTATTGGCCGAGTGACTGGACATGGCATCGCGGGTAACGTACGAAGGTATTATTCGCGCTGGCTGCTTTATACGGTAGTGTCGCTATTATTTGTTGTGAATACGATTAACCTGGGTGTAGACCTCCAAGCCATGGCCGCATCGCTCGAACTTCTCATCCGTGGTCCCGTCCTCTTCTATACCACCTGCTTCGCGCTTTTTTCCCTCGTCATGGAAATTTGGGTGCCGTACCGCCTCTACGTTTCGTTCCTCCGCTGGTTGACCTTTGCGTTGCTCGCCTATGTCGGGACCGTGTTTGCGGTCAAAGTTTCCTGGGGGCAAGCCTTAAAAGCAACGCTCATTCCATCCCTGGCGCTGAATCGCGAAGCGCTTACGGCGTTAATGGCGGTACTCGGCACCACGATCAGTCCCTATCTTTTTTTCTGGCAGGCGTCCCAAGAAGCCGAAGAAGTCCAGGACCATAGCGATGAACATCCTCTCAAAGGAACTCCCCGGGAAGCGCCGGGGCAGCTGCGCCGCATCCACACGGACACCTATCTGGGCATGGGGGTCTCAAACCTAATCGCCTTTTTCATTATGCTGACCAGTGCTGTCACGCTGCATGTTCATGGGACAAGAGAAATCGGAACGGCCGCTCAGGCCGCGCAGGCGCTCGAACCCTTGGTCGGCCGCGGGGCGTTTTTGCTGTTTGCCCTAGGCATTATAGGGACGGGACTGCTGGCTGTTCCGGTGTTGGCCGGTTCGGCCGCCTATGCCCTCGGAGAAGCTTTTCATTGGCCCGTTAGTCTTGAGAAAAGGCCTGGGGCCGTAAAGAATTTTTGTATGGCCATCGCGGTGGCGAATATTTTAGGCGTCGCGTTGACCTTTTTCCACATGAACCCAATCAAAGCGCTTTACTGGACGGCCGTGATCAATGGCATCGTCGCAGTCCCCGCTATTTCTGTAATGCTCCTGCTGACGGCAAACCGGGCCGTAATGGGCGGTTTTGTTATTTCTCCCTATCTGAAAGTTATGGGCTGGCTGACAATGTCGCTCATGCTGGCCGCCACCTTGGGGATGGGTTTTCTCCAGTAACGTTACGAATCTGCTTCAACTTTACATCCTTCCGTCGAGAAATGGCTTATGTTACGTGTTATCCAGAATTAACATGTTTGCCATTGGGTCGTAACATTTATCCGTTATCCTTAGATTGCAGGAGACAGAGAGACCGTAACGACTGAGCAGTGGAGGGGGGAGCCATGAACGTTCTAAAGTGGTTGCACAAAGAAGTCTTTATCCCGATGAATTCGCAAGAGATGGGATATTTTCCGAACGGTTTTTTGGGAAGCGGCTACGTGGTGACGGGCGAACAACAAGAGCAGTTCAAACGGGAGTTACGAATCGCTTGCGTGGCCGTTCCAGTAACGGTTGCCGCCATTCTCGCCGGCGCGTTCGTTCTCGGTCCTTGGGTTTCACCCGCCATCGGAGCGGTCATCATGTGGACGATTCTTTATCGTCGCCAGCGCGCACTTTTGTCGAATTTGCCCCAAGTGCCGTCGACATGGTTCAAAAGTCAGCCTGCGATCCTACAAATCCCGGTGGTTTTTGGTTAAGAGACGTTAAGCACGACCGGCTGTAACTCTCGGGGCTAACGCTAGTCTAACCAGACATGGCGACCGCCGCGACTTCAAAGAAAATCTCTACATCTTCTGCTTCACCCGCCTTGTCGACTCTTGGAAAAGGCACTACGGTTGTCGCCGACGGACACCCCGTTTCCCTAAGCAATCTGGGGAAAGTGTTTTGGCCCGATCTCGGTCTTACCAAGGGCGACCTGCTCCAATATTACACGGATATTTCACCTTATCTTCTTCCCCATCTGCGCGGCCGCGCGATGGTCATGAAACGCTACCCTAACGGAATCGACGGTCCATTTTTTTTCATGAAGCGCATTCCCGAACCCCATCCGGACCGGATTCGGACGTGCTCGATTGAGCACGCCTCCAAGAGCGTCATCGCTTTTCCGATCGTCAACGACCTATCGAGCCTTCTTTGGCTTGTCAATTTGGGCTGCATCGATCTCAACCCCTGGTACGGCCGTTGTCCAGCCTATGACGTTCCCGATTTCCTGCATTTTGACCTCGATCCAATGCCTGGGGTCGCTTTCGATAAAGTCCGTGAAACCGCTTTGCACATCCGTGACGCGCTCGACACGATGAAAATGCCCAGTTACCCAAAGACAACCGGCTCGAAAGGAATACATATTTACATTCCGATCGTTTCCGGACCCAAACAAAAGCAGGTTTGGTTCTTTGCCAAAGAATTCGCTATGACCATGGCCGCCAAATATCCGAAGTTGATGACGGCCCAATACCGCATCGAAAAACGTCCTCCGGGTCGCGTTCTTGTAGATTACAATCAGAACGCCTGGGGCCGAACTCTGGCGTCGGTCTACTCGGTGCGCCCCAAACCCAAGGCGACGGTCTCGGCGCCCGTAACGTGGAAGGAAGTAGAAAAGGGAGTGACGATCGAAGATTTCGACATCCGCAATATGCGCGCGCGACTGAAAAAGGTCGGGGATCTTTGGGCGCCTGTCGCCGCCGATAAAAAACGTTTTCCACTCGGTAAATTTCTCCGGTAAGGGCCGCCATGCCAGCGCGTCCACCCATAGGCGTCCCACCGAAGCCAACGAAGTTTGACCTGCCGGTATGTCCCCCCTTCGAACCGATGGAGGCCTTGTCTGCCGACGCTATCCCTTCAGGTGAGAATTGGCAGTACGAGCCCAAGTGGGATGGGTTCCGGGCGATTGCTTTTCGGGACGGCGATCAAGTGTATTTACAAAGCAAGGCCGGTCAGCCTTTAGGCCGCTATTTCCCCGAATTGGTCGAAGCTCTAAAAAAATTACGGTCCAATACCTTCGTTTTAGACGGCGAGATTATTATGGATCTTGGGGGTATTCTTTCCTTTGATGATCTCTTGCAACGGATTCACCCGGCCGAAAGTCGAATACGAATGCTCTCGGCTTCTCATCCGGCCACGTATGTCCTGTTCGATTGTCTCGTCTCGCCGGATGGGTCCGACTGGACGGGGCGTCCACTTCGTGAGCGTCGCAAGGCGTTGGAACAATTCGCCAGTCGGGAGCTTAAAAAATCGGCGCGAATTCGACTCTCCCCTGCGACACCGTCGCTAGCCGAGGCTAAGCGTTGGTTTGAAAAAATGGCAGGCGGTCTCGATGGAGTGATTGCGAAAAACCGGGAAGCGCGGTATGAACCAGGCTTGCGGTCTGGCGTGATGCAAAAGATCAAAAATCTGCGCACGGCGGATTGCGTGATCGGTGGATTTCGTTATGCGGAAAAAGAGCAGGCGGGCAAAAAGGTTGTCGGGTCGTTGCTGTTGGGTCTCTACGATGCAGAGCAAAAATTAGATCATGTGGGTTTTACGTCCGCTATTCAGGCCGCCGAGCGCTCCGCCTTGACGGCTAAACTAGAAAAACATATCGGGCCGCCCGGTTTTACAGGAAAAGCTCCCGGCGGCCCAAGCCGGTGGAGCACGAAGCGTAGCATGGAATGGCAGCCGCTGAAACCGATACTAGTCGTTGAAGTGCAGTACGATCATTTTACAGGCGGCCGATTCCGGCATGGGACGATGTTGCTACGTTGGCGCCCGGATAAAGCCCCCGCCCATTGCCGCATGTCGCAAGTCGAACATGAAAGTCGTTCCCCGCTAACGCTC
>JBBQYF010000219.1:0-4802 GCA_038208955.1 Elusimicrobiota bacterium | reverse complement strand
AGTAAATCATCTCGCGTTGTTTGTTCATCACGTTGTCGTATTCCAGCAGCTGTTTGCGAATGTCAAAATTCATCGCTTCGACTTTGCGCTGGGCGTTTTCGATCGCTTTCGTGAGGAAGGGATGCTGAATGTCTTCCCCCTCTTGCATGCCGAGTTTGGCCATCATTCCGGAAAGCCGGTCCGTACCAAAGAGACGCATCAATTCATCGTCCAACGCAAGATAAAACCGGGACGAACCCGGATCTCCCTGACGGCCGGTTCGGCCGCGCAATTGGTTGTCCACGCGGCGCGACTCATGGCGCTCCGTACCAAGAATATGCAAACCACCGAGGTCTTTAATGGCCTGGCCCTGCGCCGCATCCGGAGGGTTGCCACCTAACACAATATCCGTGCCGCGGCCGGCCATGTTGGTGGCGATCGTCACGGTGGCCTTCGAGCCGGCCTGGGCGATAATTTGGGCTTCCATTTCATGGAATTTCGCATTCAAAACTTGATGGGGTACACCCTTCTGGCGCAACATGGCAGCCAATTTTTCCGACTTTTCGATGGAACGCGTTCCGACGAGGACCGGACGACCTTGCTTCCAGAGCTCCGCAATTTCTTCGATAATGGCGTTATTCTTTTCCCGTTCCGTTCGGTAGATAACGTCGGCCCCGTCTTTGCGGATGTTCGCGCGGTTCGTCGGGATCTCGACCACGTCGAGTTTGTAAATCTCCCAGAATTCGGATGCCTCGGTCATGGCCGTGCCGGTCATCCCGGCCAACTTCTCATAAAGCCGGAAAAAATTCTGGAACGTAATCGTCGCCAGCGTTTGATTTTCTTCCGCGACGCGAATATTTTCTTTGGCCTCGACCGCCTGGTGAAGTCCTTCCGACCAACGACGACCGGGCATCAGACGACCCGTAAATTCATCGACAATAATGACCTCGCCTTCCTTAACGACGTACTCGACGTCGCGGCGATAAAGGTGGTGGGCGCGCAACGCTTGATTGATGTGGTGGACCCATTCGCCTTGGACGTCATCGTAAAGGCTGGGAATGCTCAGCAAGTTTTCGCATTTGGCGATGCCTTGGTCGGTCAACGTTACGTTGTGCGCCTTTTCGTCCAGCGTAAAATCAAAACCTTTGCTAAGGTCTTCGCCCGAATACTTCGACTCAATTTCTTCTTTTTCGGTAATCGTCCGGCCTTTGAGGTGCGGAATCAGTCGATTGACGATCACGTATTTCTCGGTGGAATCTTCGGCGGGACCCGAAATGATAAGCGGAGTGCGAGCTTCATCGATTAAAATCGAATCGACTTCATCGACGATCGCGAACGGCAGGCGGCGGAAAATTCCATCGCGTTCGACCGGTTCCGGCAGATACCGGAGCACCCGTTCCTCGTTGCGCACGACCATGTTGTCGCGCAGGTAATCGAATCCAATCTCATTGTTGGTCACGTAAGTAATATCGCAGGCGTAGGCGGCGCGGTGATCGGCTGAAGGAAGATCATGCTGAACATAGCCCACGGTCAGACCCAGAAACTCATAAATCGGGCCCATCCACTGGCGGTCGCGGCGGGCAAGATAATCATTGACCGTCACCACATGAACGCCGCGTCCCGCCAGCGCATTCAAATACACCGGCAACGTGCCGACCAGAGTTTTTCCCTCACCAGTGCGCATTTCGGCAATTTTGCCCTGGTGAAGAATAATCCCGCCCAGCATTTGCACGTCAAAGTGGCGCAGACCTATGGTGCGTTTGCTGGCCTCGCGGACGACGGCAAAGGCTTCCGGCAGGAGGGCATCCAGCGTTTCACCCGTCGCTAAGCGTGTTCTAAACTCAACGGTTTTGCCGCGCAGGTCATCATCCGATAAAGCGGTGATCGGCAAATCGAACGCGTTGATTTGATCGAGAATTGGCCTGATGCGCTTGATCGTGCGTTCATTCTGCGATCCGAATATACGTTTGAGGAGTTTAAATTCCATAAGATTACGGGTAGCTTGTCATAAATGGTTGATTATTTTAACACATTCCTTCTGGGAGACGGCCCGCCTGTGGGATCGAACAATGCGTCGGGATTGAAGTTCCGGGATGGCAAGCGTCAGATTTTTGTGACGTTCGTTGCTTTCGGTCCTTTTTCAGAATCGATGATGTCGAACTCTACAGAATCGCCTTCGGATAGCGATTTGAAGCCGTCGGATGCGATCGCGAGGAAATGGACAAATACGTCGCCCGCGCCGTCTTCTCGGGCAATAAAGCCGTAGCCTTTCTGATCGTTAAACCACTTCACTTTACCTTTGATGTAAGTACGCCTCCTATCCTACAAAGCGCCTTCGCGCGTCAGCATGGACTTTTTCCGTCCGACACCACCGGCGGCCGAGTAACCCGTCATGGCTCCATCTCGGCCAATCACGCGGTGGCAAGGAACAGTGGGTGCGAAAGGATTTGCTCCTAGCGCGCGGCCGACAGCCCGGGCGGCTCCTGGCCGCCCGATCGATTTGGCAAGCTCGCCATAGGTCGTGGTTTTCCCCCGCGGGATAGCGGCGCATGCGAGCCAGACCTGTTGGTAAAAAGGTGAATATTGCTTCATCCCATTCAATATCTTTAGGGGCAATGTCTTCATTTTATTTCCTTTCGAACGATGGTTCGTCTCGATCACTATAATCCAAGGGTTTTACCTCGCGCGGTTTGCCGATCGTCGACAGCGGTTTCTCGAAGGTGCTCAAATCCCCGACCACAAGAATTTTATTCCACTCTGGGCGAAGATGAGTTTGACCCACGCGTTTGAGATCGTCGCGGCTGACTTTGGCGATATGGTCCGTGTAAGTATCGAGATAATCGTCGGGAAATCCAAAATACTCATCGCTCATAATCTCGGTGGCGATTTGCGCACTCGATTGATAATGCTCGATAAAGCGGTTCTGAATTGATTGCTTGGCGCGGTCGATATCGGCGGTTGCAAAAGGAGCGTCGCGCACGGCCTGGTTAATTTTCAGAATGGATTGTAAGGCCGCGATGCTTTGCGGCCCGCGAGTCTGGCAGACGGCCAAGATCAGCCCCCGCCCAGCAGGTTCAGACCAAGTACTCCCGACCGAATAGGCCAAGCCTTGTTGGGTGCGGACAGTCCGAAATAATTCCGACGTCGCGCCCCCGCCCCAGAGTTCGTTAAATACTTCCCAGGCGAAATGATCGGCGTTATGTCGCTCAAATCCCAAATGACCGATACGGATTTGTGTCTGGCTGATCGGCCGCTGGATGTAAGAGACCTGGGACGAACCTGGATCCGGAACCGGCGGCAGTGCTGGAAGTGAAACGTCGCCGCGCGGCCAAGCGCCAAAGGCTTTTTGTAAACGAGCCTTCATTTCATCGCTCTTGAAATCCCCAGAAACCGCCAGCCACGTCAAATTGGGATGAAAATAACGAGCATGGACATGCAAGACATCGTCTCGCGAGATCGAGCGGACGCCGCCCGGGGTCGGGAAGCGGCCGTAAGGGTGCAGGTCTCCATAGACCAATCGGCGAAATTCCCGCCGGGTCATTTCTTCGGGATCGTCATTCATCCGGCGCAAATTCTCAAGAACCTTCGATTTGGCCAGTTCCAATTGATCTTTTCTGAACTGGGGATACAGAAATAAATCCACAAATACCGCAAAAATCTTGTCGAAATCAAGCGCCCGGCAGCTCATGTTTCCACTCGCATCCTCCACGCTCATCGCAAACTCCACCGATGACGCGGTTTTATCGAGCAAGCGCTCAATGTCTTCTGGTTTGTTTGAAAGACTTCCCCCGAGAGTCATGCTGGGCCCGAATATACTGCCTAGTCCGACTTTGTCCGGAGGATCATATTGCGAACCCGAACGGACCACGGCCGCTACTTTAATCAATGGCAGCTCGTGGTCTTCCAATAGAAAAACCGTCAGACCATTGTCCATCACATAGCGTTCGGGTTTCGGCGGATGAAATTGGACCGGGGCGAACGTTGGCAAGGCGGGAGGAGTGGCCGATAAAGAACCGCCTAGCAGCAAAGACACGACGAGCGGCGAGAGTCGGCCACGGGCGATAGATGAAATCCGACGGATCATGGTTTCGTTCCCGGAACGGCGGCGTCCGAGTGTGCAGCCGGGCGCGTCTTTTTCACGGGGTCGAGCGTGCCAACGGTTTCGTTGCCCGGTACGAATATCTTCTGGGCTTCCTTCAAAAGGTCTGCGGCCGTCATCGCCCTGATTTGTTCTTGGGATTGCAGGAGGTATTTCCAATCGCCAAAAATGGCCTGGTCGTAGGCCAGCGTGCTGGCCATGCCGATATTGGTCTGAAGCTGGTTCAAGAGCCCGACGTCGACAGCGGCGCGAAATTTCTCCATTTCCCAGTCGGCAATTGGTTCTCGCTTTAACTTCTCAAGTTCCCCCCGGATCGCCTTTTCAACATCGACGTTCGTGTGGGGGTGCCGCGGTGTAGCGGAAATAATTAACAAAGAGCCGTAACGCGCGCCGGGATAATCCTCGTCAGTTTCGACGGCGGTCGCGACTTTCTGTTTTTCGACGAGGTTCTTATAAAGACGAGAGGTGGTGCCGTTGCCTAGGATTTGGGCTAAACCGAAAGCGACGAGTCGTTCCGGATTCGGATACGGGGGGATGTGAAATCCCATGGCGATTACAGGTTGGGCGTCGAAAGCGACCGTCACGCGACGGGGGCTTGTCTGCGGCGGCTCGGATGGCATTTCGGCGCGCGTCGTGGGTGACACGTTCCAAGGGCCGAAGTAACGGTCCACCAATCGAACGACCTCGGCCGATTTAACGTCGCCAACGATCGCAATGGTTAAGT
>JBBQYF010000218.1:0-4858 GCA_038208955.1 Elusimicrobiota bacterium | reverse complement strand
ATCACGAATTAAGATCGGTTTCCCCGTCCCCAGGGTTCTAAGCGGGGATTTCGGCCGACGACCTGCCGTGACGATGGGATGTGATAGACCCGGGGCCCCAGGGCAAACAGGGCGACGAAGTAGACGTAGGAGGTTTCTTGGCTGTTTCGATTTCTATGAATCCACCGATGACGGCCGTTAGAACAGCCGTAGGAACCGCCGTGGCCAAAGCCACGCGGGGCCGAGGACGCTTGTTGCATAAATTGCTGGCTGTTTTTCTAGCCCTGTCGATTTTGCCGCTTCTCTTGGCAGGCTTCGAGCTCGTCCGGGTCGGCGATTTCTATATCCAGAAGCAAATCATCGGCGTCAAAATGGGGATCGCTCAGAAAGTGGCTAGCAACGTCACCGGCTATCTCGAGGACAAAAAGAATACCCTAGCCATTGTCCATAAGTCTAGCGACTTCCTGACGATGAATCCCAACCTACAGTCGGATATTCTCAGCAATGTCATGAACGCCTATCCGATGTTCATGCGCATGAGCGTGGTGGATCTCAATGGGAAGGAGATTTCGGCAGTCAACCGCATGGGCAATACCTCGCTCTCGGTCATTCAACGCGATGAAGCCGATGCGCTTCGCTCGATTCGTTCGCTCGGCGATTATGTCGGGCCTGTGTCGCGCTCGATGGAGGGGTATCCCCAGCTGACGCTGGGCGTGCCCGTCGAGAAGATTCCCGGTCGGCCTTTGGGCGTGCTCTTAGGGACGATAAATCTGATCGATCTAAGCTCACTCATTAAAGACCTCGTTATCGACAAAAAAGGATACGTCTATATCGTGGATATGGCCCACCATCAACTGGTGGCCCATCCCGATGTTAAGACACTGCTGAGCCGGCAACTCCCGTCCGAAGTCAAAGCGGCTTCCTTGGCCCCCGAAGAGAATGATTCAGGAGCTATTGAGTTTGCCGATCAGGAGGGGCGGAAATTTTTGGCTACTTACGCGACGGTCCCGCGATTGAATTGGCGCGTGTTCGTCCAGCAGCCGGTGCAGGAGGCCTATCAAGCCTCTACCCAAATGCGCCATGAAATTTTTTGGGTGTTGCTGATTGTTGTGGCTGTTAGCCTTTTCTTAGGACTCGTGATCAGCCAGAGCATTGTCAAACGTGTTCAAACACTCCAGGAAGCAATGGAGCAGGTGGGAGAGGGAAACTTTGATATTCCTAACGTTCCCACATCGAATGATGAGTTTGGAGCCTTGGCCGAAAAATTCATCACGATGTCGCAATCCTTAAAAGACAAAACCCTGAAATTGGTTACGGCCCAAAAGGAATTGCAGCGTTGGAATTCGGATCTCGAAACTCGCGTCCAACAACGCACGAAGGATTTGAAGGAAGCGCAGGAACAACTGATCGCGGGCGAAAAATTGGCTGCGCTGGGCCAAATGGCTTCGGTCGTCGGCCATGAACTACGCAATCCATTGGCCGTGATGAATAACTCCGTTTATTTCCTTAAAACCAAGCTGTCCGCCGCCGCCGGTGAGACGGGGTTAGAAGAAAAGATCGTTAAACACTTTAAAATCTTGGAAACCGAAATTGTGAAGTCAAACATGATTATTCGCGATGTCCTGGATTTTGCGCGAAACCGACCGCTGAACGCGGCACCCCACAAAGTGGATGAACTGCTCGAAAAAGCGATCGAAAGGATCCAGATTCCCGTCGATGTGGAACTCAAAAAGGAATTGCGCCTCGGCGATTTGGAGGTCGTTTTGGACGAAGACGAGCTCCGCCAGGTGCTCGTTAACTTGATGGAAAACGCTTGCCAAGCGATGACTTCTGGGGGTACGCTCTTTGTAGGCACAAAGACCCAGGATGACTTTGCCATGATTACGATCGGCGACAGCGGTTGTGGAATTCCGCAGGAGCATTTGCAGAAAATTTTTGCTCCGTTCTTCACCACCAAGAGCCGGGGTACCGGCTTAGGCCTGACGGTCGTGAAAAAAATTGTGGAGCGCCATTTGGGAACGATTCAAGTCGAATCCAAGTTGGCTGAAGGGACACAGTTTCATATTAAACTGCCCATCAAGGGCGTGGCGGTGGTGTCTCTTCCCCCGGCCTCGAAACAGCCAGGAGCTTAACTCATGTCAGAATCGAATGGCTTGCATGCTCGCATTACGTCCGGCGCCCCTTCGGTGCTTCTGGTCGACGATGACCGAAATATCTTAGATACGGCCAAAGACATTTTGGAAGAAGCTCATTACGATATTACTACGGCCTCGACCGGTGCCAGCGCGATCGAGGAGTTAGACAAACGCGATTTCAATATTGTGGTCGTCGATTTTCAATTGCCCGATTCCACGGGTCTCGAGTTGGCCCGTAAAGTTCGGGAACGTAACGAAAATACATGTGTTGTGCTGATGACCGGTCACGCCTCCTTGGAAATGGCCGTCAAAGCGATTCAAGAATCGATTTACGATTACCTGATTAAGCCCGTCGATCCCGCGCGCCTGTTGCGCACGTTGGAAAAAGCCGTAGAGAAGCAACGCCTTACCCTGGAAAATAAACAACTCGTCGCCGACCTGCGGCAGACCAACGATGCCATGGCTCGCCTCGATTCGTTGAAATCAAAAATGTTGCGGGTGATGTCTCACGATCTAAAGACGCCATTGTCGAGCATCCGGGGTTACTCGGAGTTGCTTAAGTCTGGAGTGAAAGGCCGACTCACAGAGACGCAAAAGAAGATGGTGGAGATCACGATCCAAGAAGCCGATCACTTAAATGGTTTAATCGGCGATTTGCTCGACTTGGCGAGCATCGATGCCGGCCGGTTGAACCTTGAGTTGCGCCCCTATCCGTTTGAACAAGTGATTAATAAAGCGCTGCCCCGCGTGCGGCTGGTTTCCGAAATGAAGGAAATTCCGATCGAGGCGGTTCTGCCCAGCCGGCTTCCGATGGTCTCGGTTGACTTGCCGCGAATGGTGCAGGTTATTGCGAATCTCTTGCGCACCTCGCTCAAACAAGCCACGCGCGGTGGCAAAGTGCTTGTCCAAGCGATGGAAATAGGAACGAACGTCGAGCTTAAAATTTCCTATGCCGGCCAAGGCTTTACAAACGATCAACTGAAATCAATGTTGGTCTGGAGTAAAACGCCCGGTGATCCCAATGACGCTCAGGACGGGTTGCGCATTGGTCTCGCGATCGCGACGGAAATCCTCCATGCCCATCAAGGCGATATCGGTATCGAAAGCCGCGGAACCGATCAGGGGAGCACATTTTGGATCAAGTTACCGATATCGAACGAACCCGCCTTGTAGCGATGGATAGGGTTTTGTTGTCTTTAATTTGCCGGGGCGACGAATAGGCGCCGACTAGAAAGAAAAAAGAAGAGGAGACTTTATGTTTTGGAAAAAGATCAAGATCATGTGGTGGAATCAAAAGGGTTGGTTTATTTTTGGCGTCGTGATGATCGTCCTCATCGTGCTCAGCATCATGGGGCTTGCGTCGCTGGAATCGTTCTTCCAGCAACAAATTATTGGCACCTTGCCGCTCGAAATCGTCAAGATGATTGGATACTCCGTATTTGGCGCGTATGCCTTCGTCTTTTTAGTTTACCGTGTCGGCATGCCGATGAGCGGCAAAAGCGGCGGCACCGTCAAAGCGTCCGACGTCAAAGTGACATTCGCAGACGTCATTGGGCTTTCCGAAGCCAAGCGCGAGGCCATGGAAGTGGTCGCGCTTATTAAGGACCGGGCTAAGGTGAAAAAAATCGGCGGTAAGGTGATTCGCGGTCTTTTGATGGTGGGACCCCCGGGGTGCGGGAAAACTTATATCGCCAAGGCCATTGCGCATGAAGCGGGCGTTCCCTTTTTCTCAATTGCCGGTAGTGAATTTGTTGAAGTGTTTGTCGGCGTCGGCCCTGGCCGCGTACGCAAGTTGTTTCAACGCGCCAAGGCGGCCGCCTACGTGCATGGCGCGGCGATCTTATTTATCGACGAACTCGACGCCATCGGACAATCGCGTAAATATTCCATGTTCGGCAGTTCCGAGTCCGATAATACCCTCAACCAACTGCTCGTTCAAATGGACGGATTGGGGAAAGAAGACGGCGGCAATGTCATTGTCATCGGCGCGACCAATGCCGCAGAGGGCGTGCTCGACCCGGCCTTGATGCGCCCGGGACGCTTCGATCGCCGGATCCAAATCTCGAAACCGAAACTGCGTGACCGGGAAGATCTCTTTACCTATTACATGAAGAAGATTAAAGCCGATCCGACGGTTGAAGTCGGTCGCCTGGCGCGTAAAACCGTCAATAAATCGCCCGCGGAGATTGAAAATATTGTTAAGGAAGCGGCATTAATCGCTTTGCGTAAAGACAAGGATGTGGTGTCGTTTAAAGAAATTTCCGAAGCCATCGAGCGCGTGGATTTGGGACTGGAAACGCATTTGGAGTTGCAACCCTTAGAACGTGAACGCGTGGCTTACCACGAGTCGGGGCACCTGCTGGTGCTGTACAAACAGCATCCAACGGACGATGTCTTTAAAGCATCGATCAAAACCCGCGGTGACGCGCTCGGTGTGGTCTATCACCAGCCGCGCGAAGAACTCTTCACCAAGACGCGCGAAGAAATGTTCGCCAACGTCAAAACCGCTCTCGCCGGCTATGTGGCCGAGAAAATAAAATACGAATCGACGTCGACAGGTGTCGGGAGCGATTTCTCCAACGCCATGAGTCTTGCCTCCGCCATGGTCTGGCATTACGGCATGAGCTCGAACGGTTTCATCGGGGACTATTCGGTGCTGCTGGGCCGGACGGGGTCTGAAGATGGCCGTCTATCAGAGAACATGAAAGATCATCTCAACCAAGAGGTCCAAAAAATCCTGCACC
>JBBQYF010000217.1:0-4875 GCA_038208955.1 Elusimicrobiota bacterium | reverse complement strand
GACAGTCACGCCGCCGCGATCGACCGAATCGAGCGCATCGTGGGCGAGGAGACTATTTCCTGCGAGTTCGAACGCGTCAACGGGTATCTCTTTGTGGCTTCACAGCGTGATTCATCGGAGCTGGAAAAAGAACATGCGGCCGCGCAGCGCGCCGGAGTGGTCGTGACATGGGCTTCCCGAGCACCGTGGAAGGACTACGATACGGGCCGCTGTTTGCAGTTCCTGCGTCAAGCGCAATTTCATCCGCTTAAATATTTGTTTGGACTTAGTTGCGCCGCGGCCAAACGGGGTGTGCGCATCTTTACGGCAACGCATGCCCAAGAAATTCTTGCCGGAAAAGAACGGGCCGTGCTGACAAAGAGCGGGCAGAAAATTACAGCTCAGCACATCGTCGTCGCCACCAACGTCCCAATCAATGACCGGCTGGTCATGCATACCAAGCAAGCGGCCTATCGCAGCTACGTGATTGCCGCCAACATTGCCCCGGGTGCGCTGGAACAAGCGCTTTACTGGGACACGCTAGATCCCTACCACTACTTGCGCCTCGAAAGGAGACCCAGCGGGGACCTTTTGATTCTCGGAGGCGAAGATCACAAAACGGGACAGGAAGAACCGGGAGACAAACCCTATCGACAGCTCGAGACCTGGGCGCGCGAACGCTTCCCGACAATGGGAAAAGTCGCCTATTGCTGGTCGGGGCAGATTATCGAACCGGCCGATGGTTTAGGATTTATCGGACACAATCCGTGGGACGAGAAAAATGTTTATATTGCGACGGGAGACTCGGGAAACGGCTTGACGCACGGAACGATCGCTGGGATGCTCATCACCGATCTTATTCAAGGCCGCCACAACCCCTGGGCGTCTCTGTACGATCCGAAGCGCAGCGTCGTAAAAGCGACGGGCGAATTCATTAAGGAAAACCTCAATGTCCTGCCTCAGTATCTCGACTGGCTTACTCCGGGGAGTGTCAAAGCCGTCCAAGATATTTCTCCCGGCTCCGGTGGAATTGTGCGCGAAGGCCTCAAAAAAATTGCCGTCTTTCGTGACGCCCAAGGAACGGTTCATGCTTGCTCGGCCGTCTGTCCCCACCTGGGTTGTGCCGTGCGCTGGAATTCCGACGAGAAAAGTTGGGATTGCCCATGCCATGGTTCGCGGTTTGATCCCCTCGGCAAAGTGATGAACGGTCCTTCAAACAGCGATCTCGAACCGCTCCAGCAGGCCGACAAAACTACCGCTTAAAGATCTCGCTGCTAATCGTATTCGTCGGAACCCAAAACCCAGAGGAAGGATTGGATATCGATCAGGTCGCGCGGATGCAAATCCGATAGATCGCGTTTAACGTCGCGCACCCGCGCAAGCAATTGCGCGTACACATCCCAGTCCGGCTTGGATTGATAATCGAAGGCAACACCATAGGACGCGAACGCCCGGCGGGTAACGTTAGGCTTCAAGAAAAAGTGCTCCTGCGGCTGCGCCAAAAAACCAAAAACCGTGACAAGCGGCCAAGTCAATACGCGCGTCTGTTTCCGGGGAAGCGAGGCCACGGAGTTGACCCATCGCTCAAATCGAATCGCCGGTGCGCCGGACCCATGCAGAAATTCGTAAAGTGCTTTGCTGAAGGTTTGAGAACCTTTGGGCTCCCGCAGAGCGTCGCGCAAAGCCATTTTTTCAAAGGAAAACAGCAGATTGGTTCGCGATTCAATTCGAACAGCGCGACGGCCGATCTCGACAAATTCTTTCTCCCTCAATAAGGCCGCAAAGGTCTCCATCCCCAGCTGTTCCTGCCATTTCAAGTGAGCCTGCCATTTATAATCGCGCTCCCAGGCCAGGTATTTCGCATCTCGGAAACCGCGCGGGAAAAAGCGCAGGAATTTTCGGCGAGCCGCCGCGGTCGGCGACTGTCGCGCGCCAAATGGACGAAGGATTTTTGCAAGGGTTGCCAATGCCGCCATAGGCTGTCTCCGCATTCGTTACTTTTATTGGACACGGCATCGAAGGGATTGTTTACTCCTTGTGGCGGCGGACGGAGAACTTACGGTAACAGAGCGATTCGCTAACGGCTATCCGCGGGCGTGATCTCGACAAGAGAGGGTGTGGGTTTTGGCGCTGACAAGAAAGTAGCGCCCAGTGGCGGTAAGGTTAATGCCACGGAATAGGGGCGTCCATGGCAAGGGATATTCTCCGCTTGACGGCCCGGACCGTTTCCGACGTTCGAGCCGCCATAAAGCGCGCTGTCGCTATTCAATCGTTCGTTCCAAAACCCCGCGGTCGGCACTCCTATTCGGTAACTCAGATGTGGATTGGGCGTGAAGTTGAAAGCAACGAGCATCATTTGCCCAGCGGCGGACTTGCGCAGGAAACTAACGATCGACTGCTGGGTATCGTTGCAATCCACCCATTCAAATCCACCGCGACTAAAATCCTGTTCGTATAGCGCTTTCTCTCGACGATAGGTGTGATTAAGATCCTGGACCCATTGGCGCGCGCCTTCATGCAACGGTCGATTCAATAAATCCCAATCCAAGCTGCCGTCGTGGTTCCATTCTTTCCATTGGCCGAATTCCTCGCCCATAAACATCAGCTTCTTGCCGGGCTGGGCGAACATCCAGGCGAAGAGGAGGCGGAGATTGGCGAACTTCTGCCAGTCGTCTCCCGGCATTTTCGACAAGAGGGATTTTTTGCCATAGACGACTTCATCGTGTGAAACGGAAAGAACATAATTTTCCGTAAAGGCGTAAATGCTACGAAAGGTTAAAAGGTTGTGATGAAATTTCCGGTGGATGGGATCGTGTTCGAAGTAACTCAGTGAATCATGCATCCATCCCATATCCCATTTCATCCCGAAGCCCAAGCCGCCGACATACACGGGGCGAGAGACCATCGGCCAAGCCGTGGAATCTTCCGCGATCGTCTGCACATCGGGATGGCGTTTATAAACTTCTTCGTTCAGCTGACGGAGAAAAGAAATGGCTTCTAAGTTTTCCCGGCCGCCATGCTCATTGGGAATCCATTCTCCTGCTTTGCGCGAGTAATCGAGATAGAGCATTGAAGCCACGGCGTCCACCCGCAGACCGTCGATGTGATACTCATCCAGCCAAAACAGCGCGCTTGAAATAAGGAAACTCCGGACCTCGTTGCGACCGTAGTTGAAAATTAAACTCTTCCACTCCGGATGAAACCCCTTGCGGGGGTCGGCGTGCTCGTACAAATGGGTGCCGTCAAAGAACCCCAGTCCGAACTCGTCTGAGGGAAAATGCGAAGGAACCCAGTCGAGGATGACGCCGATCCCGTTGCGATGAAAGGTGTCGACCAAAAACTTAAAGTCGAGCGGCGAACCGTAGCGCGCGGAAGGTGCGAAGTAGCCGGTCGTTTGGTACCCCCACGACCCAAAGAAAGGATGTTCCATGACGGGCATCAATTCGACGTGGGTGTAACCCATGCGTTTCACATAGGGGACCAGCTCAGCCGCCATTTCACGATAGGACAGAAATCGATTTCCCTCCGCGGGGCGGCGGCGGAAAGACCCGGGATGCACCTCGTAAACGCTCATCGGAGCGGACAGACTGTTATTTTCCGCGCGCTTCGCCATCCACTGCGAATCTTCCCAGGTATAACTCAAGTCGCAAACGATGGAGGCTTGGGCCGGCGGCAATTCACTCGAAAACGCCACTGGGTCCGCTTTGTCGACCTTATACCCGTTTACCGTCGAAACAATGTGGTAGCGGTAGCGCGCGCCGGCATCGACGCCCGGAATAAATCCTTCCCAAATCCCCGCCGCGGCGCGCCGGTCGAGGCGGCTTGATTCAGGATCCCAATCATTGAAATCGCCAATCACGGAAACGCTGCTGGCATTTGGAGCCCAAAGAGCAAAGTAGGTGCCGCGCACGCCGCCAATCGCCAGCGGATGAGCGCCGAGGATGTTATTAATTTTGAAATGACGTCCCTGGTTCCAAAGCCAAAGATCGTCTTCCGAAATGATCGTAAAATCGCGTCGATGACCGGCGAGTCCGGTCATTGCGGGACTAGAAGTATCCATTCACATTCCTGTTTGATTTTAGGCGGCCGGCCCGCTACCGGGGGCCCACCGGTTAGACGTATCATACTCTTCCCGATAACATTCCCTACCGAATCTTAATTTCGTGCATTTTTAAACCTTTGGGGGCAGGGGGATAGACGGGATTGATCGCGCGGAGGGCTTTCACAATGATTCGCGCCACTTCGTAATTGCGGTACCATTTATGATTGGCCGGAATAAGATGCCATGGAGCATGCGGCTTGTTGGTGGCCTCAATGGCCTGCGCATAATAATTCTGGTAGTGCATCCAATGTTTTCTTTCGACCAAGTCTCCCGCCGAAAATTTCCAGTTCTTGTCGGGGTGCTCAAGACGCTTCTCGAGCCGTTGGCGTTGCTCGCCCTTGGAAATTCCAAGGTAAAACTTGAGTACTGTCGTTCCGCTTTGAGTCAGCAGTTTTTCAAAATCATTGATTCGATTAAATCGGTGGCGCGCTTCTTTATCGGAGATGAGTTGATGTACCCTCGTCACCAGCACATCTTCGTAATGGGATCGATTAAAAATGCCGATATACCCTTTCGGTGGGACTTCTTTGTGAAGACGCCAGAGAAAATCATGCGCCGCTTCTTCGGTCGTTGGCACTTTAAAAGAGGTTACCCGACAGCTCTGGGGATTCACGCCTTTCATGACATGGCGGATCGTCCCGTCTTTGCCACCGGTGTCCATCGCCTGCAGCACAATGAGGAGGGCCTGTTTCCCCTGGGCATAGAGGCGGTCTTGCAGGTCGTCGATGTCGGAAAGGAGTTTCTGGGTTTCGTCTTCGACTTCGTCCTTGTGCTTGAAGGGCCCAGTCGCATCG
>JBBQYF010000216.1:0-4979 GCA_038208955.1 Elusimicrobiota bacterium | reverse complement strand
GAACTGGTCGCTGCCCATCGTTGATACGGCGGCGCCGTGGGATCGGGTTTTTTTGGGTCCTTCGGAAGTAATCGAACCCGGGAATGATAAAACGTTCCGATTTTCAGCGACGGCCCCTACTACAACAGGAACTACTAATTTCCAGTGGCAGATGATCCAAGATGGGGCGCCTTGGTTTGGAGACATTTCGACAAACATTCCGGTCTCCGTCACGGCAGCAGCGGCGGGAAATCATGCGTCCTTTATAAAAGGAGATTTGGGGGAGTATTTGACGGATGGCCAAATGGGCAACGTGTCGTTGACATTTCAAAACATCGGCACTACGAGCTGGACGGAGAGTTCCAAAATACGACTAGGGGCACAAAATCCCGCGAACAATCACGTTTGGTCCCTGCCGATTGTCGACCTAACCGCCCCCGGAGATCGGGTTTATTTATCGCCGGGAGAAACGGTGCCGCCGCGTGGCATAAAAACATTTAATTTCATAATTACCGGCCCTACTCTGTCCAGCGCCGGCTTATTAAATTGCCAATGGCAGATGGTGCAGGACAGCCCAAGTGGGTGGTTTGGGGATCTGTCCATGAACTCGCTGATTGTCGTGGATTCGACGCCCCCGGGTAAATCCAGTTTTCTTTTCCAGAGCCCGCCCCCAAGCACCATGACGACGGGGCAAAAATATTCTGTTTCCGTCACATTCCAAAACACAGGCACAACGACTTGGACGGAAAGTTCGCAGTTCCGTTTGGGTAACCAAAACCCCCAAGACGTGCGCACTTGGTCATTACCCATCGTCGATACCTACGTTTGGGGCGATCGAGCTTATTTAAACGCTGGCGAAACTATTGCTCCTGGAAAACCGAAAACTTTCACTTTCACCGTGACAGCACCTTCTACGCCGGGAACATACAATTTCCAATGGCAGATGGTTCGCGAAGGGTATCACTGGTTTGGCGCTCTCTCACCCAACGTTTCGGTCTTGGTCAGATCGACCGCGCCCCCACCCGTGCCGGTGATCATGATGACGCCAACAGCCACGACCCGGGTAGGAGCGGGTTTTGGATGGCAGATCACGGCATCAAATAGTCCCACCAGCTTTACTCAGGTTGGATTGCCGCCTGGGCTTTCACTTGACCTAAAAAGCGGATGGTTTTCTGGAATACCGACGACCGCCGGCACTTTTCCGGTGACGCTGACAGCGTCGAATGGTAGCGGCCCCGGCCCCAATTTCATATTTACGATCACCGTCAATCCACCCGTGCCGGTGATTATGATGACGCCTACAGCCACGACCCGGGTAGGGGCGGGGTTTGGATGGCAGATCACGGCGTCAAATAGTCCGACCAGCTTTACTCAGGTTGGATTGCCGCCTGGGCTTTCCCTTGACCTCAAAAGTGGATGGTTTTCTGGAATACCAACGACCGCCGGCACCTTTCCAGTGACGCTGACAGCGTCGAATGGTAGCGGCCCCAGCCCCAATTTCATATTTACGATCACCGTCAATCTAAATGCCGCTCTCTTCGTCAGCCAGGTCGTGCCAGTAACTATGATGGCCGGGCAAAAATATCCGGTATCGATAACATTCCAGAATACCGGGTCAAGCAATTGGACGGAAAACTCTAAGTTTCGCCTCGGAGCTCAGAACTGGCAAGACAACCATACCTGGTCTTTGCCAATCGTCGTGCCGCCCCCGCCAGATAAAACACCCCCTGGTGATCGGGTCTATTTAGACGCCGGAGAAACCATTGTACCCGGCGGAAGAAAACAATTTAGCTTCACGGTCACAGCTCCAGCGACACCCGGCTCGTACAACTTTCAATGGCGCATGGTTCAGGAAGGAGTCCTGTGGTATGGCGATTTTTCGCCAAACGTCAGTATCAACGTTATGGCGGCTCATTCCGGCGTATCCGGCGTTGCGGGAAACAATGTTGCACTTCCGTCCATCGCCCAAGCCATAAAGGTTTTCCCGAGCCCCTGGCGCGCCGATCAGCCCACGCCCAATGGCATTACTTTTTCAAACTTGCCGCCCAATTGCACCATTAAAATCTTCTCGATCTCTGCGCGTTGGGTACGAACGTTGGACGGCGGCAACGGAATGGTGAATTGGGACTTAACCAACGCTTCGGGAGACAAAGTTACCTCGGGTATTTACCTGTATGTTGTTACCGATGGATCCGGCAACTCTACAAAAGGCAATTTCGTCATCATTCGATAGCGAGCAGCTAAGGTTTCCCAGCAGCCATATCATCGACGCATCGGCCTCACCATTCTGCCGCCCTCCCAACACGTTACCTGTCTAGCCCGAATAGCCGACCTCAGAGCTTCGGCCATCGCCCTATGCAGGATGAAAGCTGATGGGTCTCTATTTTGGTCCTCTGTAACAACCTGCTCCACGGCGTGTCAAACTGGCCATGACGAAACAAAAATCCGCTATTTTTATGTTTACGCTTTTGATCGGACTTTCTAAGGTCTGGGCTGACAACCAGGCTGTCAATGTAACGCCGGACGCTCAAGTCCCCGGGCGCGGACATTCCGTCTATCGGATTCAACCTTGGATAGACGGCCCGGTTTTGGGAGCGGCTGCATTGGGTTCCGTGCTTCCCTTGGTTTATGAGTCCCGGCTAATTCACCCCCCAATATTAGGGGATTCGCATGACATAAATTCTATCGACAGGACGGTCATTGGAAACCACAATAAAACGGTGGGTTATATCAGTCATGTCGAAGTCGCTCTGGCGATTGCGGTCCCGATCGTTTTGGATATGAAGGACGTCGGTTGGAACAAAACCTTGACGGAAGATTTCGTCGTGTATTCAGAGGTGCTGGCTCTGAATACTTCGATCAGCAATGCCGCACGCTATAGTATGCAGCGGCCGCGGCCCGATGTCTACAGAGCCGGAGCCAACGTGAATGACCCCGGTGAATTTTTGTCGTTTTATTCCGGACACGTCGCGTCAACGATGGCTGCTTTAAGTGCGGCTTCAATGACCTATAACTACCGGTACGGAAATCACGCCTGGCCTTGGGTAGTTACTTTTCTCGCGGGAGCGACTGAAGCCGTTGAGCGCTCGGCGGCGGGGCGGCATTTTCCGTCGGACAATTTGGTCGGCGCTATTTTGGGAACGACGATCGGAGTGACCGTTCCTTTCCTTCACCACCGCAAGAGCCCCAATCACATCACGCTGGCGCCCGAGGACCACGGCGCCCAGCTTGTTTGGCGGCGGAAGTTTTAGTTTAGATTCAAACTCTGGGAGAAGATAATGGGAGCGATTGCTTCTCGACCGCCGTCGAGAGGGTCATCGTTGTTGGACCGCTCTGTGTATTAACGAATGATGACGAATTTGCCGTGGGTTTTGTGGTTGTTGGCGTCAGTTAGAAGATAGAAATAGATGCCGCTGGCGGCCATTTTTCCGTCAATCGTGAGATCCCAGATGGCTTGACCTTTAGTGGCAACGAGAGTGGTCACCGATTGTCCAGAAAGGCTGAACACTTTCACGCTGGAACCGTCGGCTACACCGTCAAAGGTGATGGGATAATGGCTGTCCACGCTCGATCGCCAGGGACTAGGAAAAATACGTACGGCGCCGGAACCGGTCCCCACCAGCGTCACGGTGGCCTGTGTCGGGACGGTCGTAAACCCGGCGGCGTCGGTGGCCGTGATGGTTAAAAGGTAAGTGCCGGCTTGCAAGCCAATATCGCCAACGTTGATTTTTGGCGAAGCGGTGGTAAAGGTCGCGGCGGAGCTGCTGCGAGCGAGTGCTTTGATTGAAGGCGAGGCGTTCCCCGAAGCGCCAGCGGGCGCGAAATCCATTGTGTAGGTGACAAACGTTTCGCCCGCTGGGATTGGCAAATCAATCTCGCCATTCAGAGCCAATTGAGCCGGCAGGTTTAGCACCAAGGCCGGCCACAACAGCGTCGCGTTCGTTTGCACAATGGGTGACAGATCGCCCGTGAACAGATCGGCGGCTTGAACCGAAATGGCATATCGACCCGCCGGTAGCGACAGGGCGACCAAATTAAGCGTAGGCGATAGCGTGGTGGTACTGACGGCTGGGACGGAAACGTCGGTGCGTTGGAAAGACCAGTAATAGCTGGCAACAGAGGCCGCTGGATTTCCGACGGTGACTTGTCCATCCGTCGACAGTTGCGGCGGAAGCTGAATCGCCGGCGTCGGCAGCGGCTGCGAGGAGGCTTGAATTATCGTCAGAGCCAGCGCCGCGCTGGTGCTGTTCTGCGCATTATCGGTGACCGCAACGCGAATCGTCGTGTCGATGGCCGCTGTGGGTACGCCTGTGATATTACCGTTGGAACCCAACGTTAACCCAGCAGGCAACATAACCGAACCTGGCAATAGGCTCCAGGAATAAGGAGCCTTTCCCCCGATCGCCGTCAACGTGCCACTATAGGGAAGTCCCGTTATGCCAGCGGGCAGGTTTATTGTCGTTACGCTCAGCGCCGCCGGACTGGGAATTGTAAGTGAAATTGTTTTGTTGACCGTTTCCCCCGTTGCGTCTGTCAATTGGAACGGTATCGCAAAGGCTCCTGCTCCCGCAGGCACTCCAGCCAACTGGCCGTCGGAATTAAGCGTCATTCCCGGTGGGACTGTTCCAGCGCTCGAACTCCAACTATACTTCCCGAAGCCGCCGGTCGCCGCGAGATTTTGTTTGTAGGCCAAACCCTGGACGCCGTCCGGCAAAGCCGCCGTCTCGATTACGAGCATCGGGTGCACCCGGACCGTGGTCGTCGCGGAAGCTGTCATCTTCAAGGCGTCCGTGACTTGCAAGGCGAGAGACGTATCGCCCGCGGTCGTCGGCGTACCCGTTAATGCCCCGTTCGCGGCGTTAATAGCCATTCCAGCCGGCGCTATTGCGGCTCCAAATGTGTAAGGCGCTAACCCGCCACCGGCTACGGCTACGGGGAGTGTCAAAGCAATACCCGCATCGATATGCCAAATTCCATCGGATGTTCCTGGATTAGAAGTT
>JBBQYF010000215.1:0-5003 GCA_038208955.1 Elusimicrobiota bacterium | reverse complement strand
AAGCTGGTGTTTGACGTCAGCCTTTTCGACATCAATCGCGCCAAGGGATGTAAAAAACCCTGATATCCAAACCTGTTAAAAAACTCAAGCGCCTTTTGCGCCTGCTCCCGTTTGGCGGGATCGTCGAACAAACTTCTCACGACGGCCAAGCCATCCGGCAGACTGATCAGAACCGTCAGCTCGGCCCGCGCGTGCTGCTTCTCGGCCGGAGTCGACGCGTTGTTATACGCCACAACTGCTGGATATATCACAGCGGCGGTGGGTGGCGGGAGCGGTCGATAGCTGGCCGCTACGCGTTTCAGAAATTCAGCGGAATGCATCTTCGTGACGTCGCCGGTCTGCAGAATATAGAGCAGCGCACTCTGATCCGAATACCATTGAGCTTTGTGAGCAATGATGGCCTCGGCGCTGGCGCGGGCCTTGAGTCGTGAAACACGTGCCTCTTCTTTCATGTCATATGATTTTTCCAGAACATCGATGAGGCCACGCATTTCCGTCACATTTGCGTTAATATCTGCCGGAGGAGGGGGAATCAGGCGAGCCTGGATGCGAACCGGCGTTTGCGCGGGACTGGGGCTGGCTGAGGCTAAAAGAGAAATGATGGCAAGGCCGACGGACAACAATCCTGGTTTTAGGACCGAATTGGCTTTTTTCCAGGGCTTCGTCGAAGAGGCCAATTCACGTTTTGCAATTTCGGCATTCAGACGATCATATTCCTCTTTCTCCAGGCTGACGCCAATCTCCCCAAAATTAAAATCACGGAACGCTTTCAGAAAATTTATATCCGCTTTTTGGCGATCAAAAGTCTCAGTATGGACCGAGGTCTTCACGGCGAGATCAAGAACAGTCTCCAGTGGGCTGCCTTCCACGCCCGTTCGAATCAATCTTAAAGCGACGGAAGATTCGCCCCCTCGATAGTCTATGGATTGAACCTCAATTTCAGGCCAGTATGTTTCCCTGGTTTTGTAGGCTCTGTTCGTGACAAAGTCTATAGCTCTCGATAACGGCAAGGACTCCGCCTGAATTTGAATGCTTTCTCTTAGCTTGTTTTCTATGTAGGTCCATGTGAGCTTGGCCGCATCTTTCGGAACCGTATGAATTCCATAACGATTGGTATCCCACATCATCGATTCATCGGAAAATACGAGAATACGCGAATTGGGAACTCCTGCTGATTTCAAACGTCTGACCTTTTCTTCCACCCCGAGCCGGCCAACTCTAGGATCAGGGTTAGCATCACCATCCACAATGAAAAGATCATATTCGTTTGCAAAACGCTCAGCCCCCAATGCTTTTACGTCGTAATGAAAGGGGAGTGACTGCAGAACTCGATTGGTAAGGTTCTCAATACTTTTATCAGATCCGGAGCCGGGTACGAAAAGAATTTTGACTTCACTGGACTGCTTGCTGGCTCCGCTATTTTCTGCGGTTCCTCTTGAAATCGAGAATAGGATGGAAGTGAATTTTTGCTGAATAGAGTGATTCGGTCGGTAAGATTCCCACGTGAATGTATTGGGTTTACGATCGGTGATCGTTGGGATCGGCATTCCTTCAACTATTTGAGGTTCAGGGACCATGCGCGCTATCTGCGCTGCTACATGGTTCCGCACTGAATGAAAACTCGCGACCAAGTAAGCGGACAGCGCTTCTTCCTGAAAATGATCTTGCAAGGGAGCTTGAAGCGAAACGAGGTGTCCCGCAATCGACTGCTGTTGGGACAGGATAGCCGCCAAACTCGGATCTACGAGTAGCCAGGGGACGAGGAGTAATGTAACGATGCGGGAAATAATTTTGCCCATAGATTGATAACGCGCGTTCATACACGGGCGTGCGATAACTTTATCGGATTCATGTTACGGGACGATGAATTTGAGACTCATTTTTGAGCAGGCCTAAAAGCTCATGTCAATAGGCCTAGGGGTTGCGTTTGGGACGGCTAGTTAAGCGCTTTGACAAAATTGGCGCCGGGAGCGAGTTTTTTCAGCCGCTCCATAAGCGATTCGTTAAAAAAAGTGAATTATTGAGCACGCCGTTAACGGCATACCGACATTCATAGATTCCTCCTGGAGATTATCTGTTAATTTAATTTAAAGTATTTGAAGTACCATTTACAGGTCACCGCTAAAAAAAAGGAGCCTTAGAAATGCCTCATTTAAACGTCGCCGCCGCGGATTCCGGCATAAGCCTTTATACGGAGAAACTATGAAAACATCTGAAAACACCATCCTCATCACCGGGGGCGCTAGCGGAATCGGATTCGAGTTGGCCCGTCAGCTGTTGGAGCATCGCAATACCGTCATCATTACGGGGAGAGATCAAGCCCGACTTGACGCCGCTAAAGGAAAACTACCGGGAGTCCGTATCCTTCAAAGCGATGCCGGCAATCCCGATGCGATTGCCGCCCTCTTCGAGCAAGTGACGCGCGAATTCCCTGATCTCAATGTCGTTATCAATAACGCGGGGATCATGCGTCGCCTGAACCTTCATAACAGCGGATTCAATTTGAAGGATCTCACCGCGGAAATTGAAACGAATCTGATCGGACCGATTCGCATGGTCCAACAGTTTTTACCCCACTTAAAAACAAAACCCAGCGCAGCAATCATGAATATCACTTCCGGGCTAGCTTTTATGCCTTTGCCGATATCCCCGATCTACTGCGCGACCAAAGCGGGTCTTCATTCCTTCACCCTCTCGCTGCGCGCGCAGTTAAAGAATACGCGCGTCCGGGTGTTCGAGCTCGCGCCGCCGGCGACTCAAACAGCCTTGCTTGGGGATTTTGACGCCGAGGATATGAAAGGGACGAGCGTCATGGAGGTGAGCGCCATGGTAAAGTGCGCGATTCAGGGATTGGAAAACGATCGACTTGAAATCCGTCCGGGGCAAAGCAACATGCTGAAATTAATGAGCCGCCTGGCCCCTCAGTTTATCTTCACCCAACTCAGCAAACCTGTAGACCGCATGTTGGCGGAAAGCAACCGTGAATAAAAGCGTTCTGGCTCATCGGCGATGACTTCGGCCACCTGTACACCGGTCCAACGATCCCGTGTCTAAAGATAAGATTCCGATCATTCACAAAACACTTACTTACTTAATGGAGACCCAAAATGAATAGACAATGGTTAAGTTTGTCGTTCGCTATTTTAGTATTTGGTGCTGGCTGCCGCCCGCGAACCCCATCCGAAAGAGCGAGGGACACCGTTCGAGATGCGGGCCATGACCTGGGCAAATCTATCGAGAACGCCACAAAGTAAGCGCAGGGAACGCCGTGGCTGAGCCAAACAACGTTTTTACGGCAAGCCGGTTAACGTCTGGGAACTTCTTTTTCCCGGCCCGCATCGAAGTGAATCCCGAGCGCGTCACCCGGATTAAGCCGCGGTTTTTTGGGTCGAGCGAAGAGAGTATCGCCATCCCCAAGGTGGCTTCGGTAAGCCTGCAGACGGGACTATTTTGGGCTGATGTCCGAATTGATTCATCCGGGGGTAGCAACCCGATCGCTAGCCACGGTCATCGCAAAGAAGACGCGCGAACGATTCGCACGCTAATCGAGCAATTCCAGCAAACCCCACGCCCGGCATCGGGGGTTGTCGCCACACAAGAGTTGTAAGAATTTTTATTCTGTTGATTCTTCGGGTATTTTGAGTCTACCGTTTTAGAAGGGGGCAGGCGCCCTGCCTAATTTTGAAGGCTATTCGGAAGCACTAGGACGGCACGTGCGTCTTCATCTCATCACCGCTAATTTTCCTCGGACCTTGTTCCCCCCACCATCGGTAATTAAATAAAGGTAAACACCGCTGGCCACTTTCGCGCCACTGTCATTCGTCAGGTCCCATAATTCCACGTCAGTGGTTGGAGACAATGTCTTTATCAGACGTCCACTGACGGTAAATATTTTGATGGTGGTGCCAAGCGACAATCGGTCGAAGGTCACCTCATGTCCATCGTGTTTGTCATGCCGCCAAGGATTGGGATAGAGGCGAATTTGGCCCAAATCCGAATTAACCAAGGTCACCACGGCCTGTGCCGCCGTCGACTTATTGTTCGCTAAATCCACGGCCTGAACCGTAATGGTATAGGGTCCCGGAACGAAGTTGTAGATCCCGAGCGAAGCACTGGTCGACGGTGTTTGAAAACTAGCGATAGGCGTTGCCGCATACCCTTTAACGACGCTGCGGTTGCCAATCGACGCCGCTGAAACGGCGGGCGCGATCGACCAAGAAAAATTGATATCCGCATACCCGGGGGGATAGGCGACGTTAATCGTGGCGTTGATCGGAAGATAAGGGGGGATGTCCAGAATCGGAATAGGTAATTGGCCTGGAGAAACGACGCCATTCGAGATAATAAACAAAAGATAACCACTCGTGGGTCCAATATCATTGCTCGCCGTCACCATCGACTGAAAAGTGCCGAGCTGCGTCGGAACACCCTCAATGAGACCCGTTTTGTCCGATATATCCAACCCCGGAGGCAAACCTGACGCCGCGAACTGGGTCGGGTTATTAAGGGCGGTAATCAGATAGGCAAACGGAGCACCCACAAAACCCATGGTTGAACCTAAATCGGTCAGTACGGGCGGAGCATTTGTGCCGGTTGAAATAGTGACACAGTTTCCCCCCGGAACCACGGCGCCAAAAGTGATTCCGCTTCCAGAAGAAATGACTTGCAGCGCTCCGTGGGAGATCGAAGAGCAGATATTGGAAGCGGAACCTGTACCGTTTCCCGAGCCGCCAATAATATATCCGGTGGCCGCTGCTTGATCATCCAAAATGCTAATCCCGCTCGCAGACACACTCTGATTATTATCAAACCACAGCGAGCGGTGGAGGTTCGCGCCAGTCGATTGGGAGGCGTCGAGGATTTGCAAATTATTAATGACGACGTGGCCGGCGCTGTTGAGGTACATTCCATAATTTGGCGCGCCGATTGTAATCAGATTGCTGAGATTTAAGTTTTGAGCTTTTAAATTAAAACCGCTATTGGTCAAGTTATGGTCAATCGTA
>JBBQYF010000214.1:0-5077 GCA_038208955.1 Elusimicrobiota bacterium | reverse complement strand
TCCACCACGCCGATGGCGTAAGCCGATGTTAATTTCCTTTGCAAACGCAAAGCATCCGCCGGCGACGCCACGAGGACAAGGCCAATACCCATGTTCAAGGTACGAAACATATCGGCCTCAGGAAGTTTGGCGCGGTCCTGAATTTCACGGAACAGATCCGGAATCGGCCAGCTGTTCGATGTGATGCAGGCTTGCAATCCCTTCGGCAGCATGCGAGGAATGTTATCGGTAAATCCGCCACCCGTAATATGCGCCATGCCTTTAATTAGCGGCTTATTGGTCAAAAAGGGTTTGAGCAATTTCCAGTAAATCGTCGTCGGGGTAAGAAATTCCGGAGCACGCTTGCGCAGCTCTTTTTCGGAAAACACTTTTCGGACAAGCGAATACCCGTTGGAATGAATCCCGGACGATGGAATCCCCAACAACACATCCCCGGCCTTAATCGATTTCCCGTCGATCACCTGGCTTTTATCGACGGCGCCGACGGCAAACCCGGCCAAATCGTATTCTCCGGGCTTGTAAAAACCTGGCATTTCCGCGGTTTCGCCTCCCAAAAGCGCGCACTCGGATTGGCGACAACCCTCGACGATACCTTTAATCACTTTTTCGGCAATGCCCACTTCCAGTTTCCCGCAGGCAAAATAGTCGAGAAAAAAAAGAGGCCGCGCCCCGCAACAGAGCAAATCGTTGACATTCATCGCCACCAAATCGATGCCGACCGTGTCGTGGCGATCGGCCAAAAAAGCGATCTTCAGCTTCGTTCCGACCCCATCGGTGCATCCCACGAGCATCGGTTGCTTCAAATTTTTAGGGACCGGATAAAGCCCCGCAAATCCGCCGATCAGCGGCGACATTTTCTTGATTCGCTCAACAAGATCATTGCCGGCATCGACATCGACGCCGGCTTTTTTATAGGTAATCATGATGGGTTGACGGGCTCGGGACGGCTGCCCGGTTTGGTCAGCGGTAAACCTTTTTGACAGAGCGGACAATGGTCCGGTGGATAGGTGACGAGGGGTAATCGCAGGAGCGCTTCTTTCGGCGCGGAAAAAGCAAGGTGACCTTCGCTGCGGTCGGCCAGAGCCGCAAACCCGGCGACATGCGCGCCGCAGGCTTCGACGAGGTCGGCGATCTCACGAACCGATCCACCCGTCGTCCAGACGTCTTCGGCGACGAGCACTTGCTCGCCCGGGGTTAATGCAAAACCTCGTCGCAAACTAAATTTTCCATCGACGCGTTCCGCATACAGTGCACGCGCGCCCATCGGACGGGCAATCACGTAACCCAAGACAATGCCGCCAATTGCCGGCGAAATTACCGCCGTGATCGGTTTGTCCAGCGACACATTTCTAAATTTTCTGGCGAGTTCCGCTCCCAGCCGGTCGGCATCACAGCCATATTGGCAGAGGAGCGCACATTGCAAGTACGAATCGCTGTGCAACCCGCTCGTGAGCTTGAAATGACCTTCGAGAAGCGCACCGCGATCCTTAAACAGTTGCAGGACCTCATCTTGTGTCACATCGTCCTCCTAAAGATTCGTAAACATGCTTGACCATCGCCACTGGATCTTTGGCCTCGATGACGGGGCGTCCCATAACAAAAAAACTCGCCCCCTGTCGCAGCGCCTCGGCCGGAGTTTCAACCCGTTTTTGATCATCATCGGCGGCCGCGAGCCTTATCCCCGGGGTAACGATCGCGAAATGTTTGCCGGCGTCTTTGCGCACTTGCTGCGCCTCGCGAACGGAAGAAATAACCCCATCGAGGCCCGACGCGCGGGCTTGTGCGGCCAGCGCCTTGACCTGTTCACGGACGGAACGCCGGATTCCCAGCCCCGTTAAATCTTTTTGCTCGAGGCTGGTTAACACCGTAACGCCCCAAAGCTTCGGACGAGGCCGGGCCGCCGCGGCTTCGCGCATCATCGCTTTCCCCCCACCCGTATGGATGGTCGCACTGTAGACCCCCATCTCCGCGGCTCGCTCGACAGATCGACGAACGACCGACGGAATATCATGGAATTTAAGGTCGAGAAAAATCTCCGCCCCTTCTCCCCGCAGGTCGCGAATTAATCCGGCGCCGTATTTCAGAAAAAGCACGGGCCCCACTTTAAAAAGATCGACGTAAGTTTTGAGGCGACGCGTGACCGACAATGCCTGTTTGGCCGTCTCGCAATCCAAGGCAACAATCAGCGGTTTCATCGGTAATCTTGTACGGCGCCAATTAAGCTCTTCACGGGCCGCCCTTTCTTCGCTACCAGCTTTTCCAATTCTTGACGCACGATGTCGGCCGCGCGTGGATTCCAGAAATTGGCGGTGCCGACGGCCACCGCCGTCGCCCCCGCCAGAATCATTTCCATCGCGTCTCGCCCTGACGTGACGCCGCCTAATCCGAGGATCGGAACGGGTACCGCTTGATGCACTTCCCAAACGCATCGCACCGCGATCGGTCGAATGGCCGGCCCGGATAATCCGCCGGTGCGGTTCGACAAAACAAACGTCTCGGAATCCGTATTGATTACCAGTCCCGGCATGGTGTTAATCAGCGTCAGAATGTCCGCCCCCGCGTTCACTGCCGCGCGCGCCACGGAAGGCAGATCAGCGACCTCCGGTGATAATTTGGCGAGAATGGGGACGTCACAAACCGCTTTGACGCTTCGCACGACCGCGGCGGTTTCCTCGGGGCTTTGCGCAAAACAGCGAGCCCCCGCACCATGCGCCACATTTGGACAAGACAAGTTCAGTTCAATCGCCGCGATCCCACTGCCTCGCGCGCGAGTCGCTAAAGCCACAAACTCCTCGACGCTAAAACCCGCCACGCTGAGAATGACCGGCACCTTCAGCGCTTGTAGGGGCGGCCATTTGGCGGCAAAAAATTCGTCGATCCCGATGTTTTGCAAACCCACGGCGTTCAACATACCGCTCGGAGTTTCAACGAGCCTGGGCGCGGGGTTTCCGCTGCGCGGCTGCAACGTCAGGGTCTTCGTGACGAGGCCCCCGAGATTTGATAAATCAAAGAATTCCTGAAATTCCAACCCGTAACCGAACGTCCCGGCGGCGACAAGAACCGGATTCTTTAAAACCAGTGGACCGAGCGCGACGGATAAATCCGTCACTGCACTCGTGGCTTCTTCATCAACCGACCATTTTTCATCACCACTTCCCCGGCAACGATCGTGGCCACGGCCTTGCCTTGCAATGACCAGCCGATAAAGGGCGAATTCTGACTCTTGGACAGGAAGTCTTTGACAATATGCTTGGCCTTAAGATCAATCACCGTGACGTCGGCAGGAGCGCCCGGAGACAGGTGCCCGCCGGATAACCGAAAGATGCGCGCCGGCGCATCACTCATCGTCGCAATCGCGCCCGCTAGTGTCATGACATTTTTGGCGACGAGCTCCGTCAGCACGAGCGGCAACGTCGTTTCCAAACCGATAATCCCGAATGGTGCGAAGTCAAATTCACGCGACTTCTGAGCCAACGTATGCGGGGCATGATCGCTGGCAATAATGTCGATCGTACCATCAGCCAATCCTTCCAGAATCGCCTGGCGGTCCTCGCTCGTCCGCAGCGGGGGATTCATTTTCGCGTTGGCGTTATAATTGGCGACGGCTTCTTCCGTCAGTGAAAAGTAATGCGGACAGGTTTCGGCCGTAACCGGTAATCCGCGTTTTTTTGCTTCTCGTACCAGTGCGACCGATTCCTGGGTCGATAAATGCGCTAAGTGCAAGATTCCGCCTGTGAGTTCACAAAGAGCGATGTTGCGCGCGACCATAATGTATTCGGCCTGTCGCGGAATCCCTTTTAGGCCCAGCACGGCGGCCAGTTTCCCTTCGTTCATCACCCCGCCTTGAGCCAAGTCGAAATCCTCGCAGTGATCGATTACGGGCAGCCCAAAGGTTCGCGCATATTCCAGGGCGCGTCGGAACAACTTCGCATTCGAAACCGGTTTCCCATCGTCAGAAATGGCCACGCAGCCCGCCCGAACCATGGCGCCGATTTCCGTCAGCTCCGCCCCCTCCTGCCCTTTCGTGATGGCGCCAATTGGGTAAACGCGAACATAACCCTCGTTTTGAGCTTTCATCATGACGAACTGAATTTGCGATACATTATCGAGGGGCGGGACCGTATTGGGCATGCAAGCCACGGCGGCAAATCCACCCATTGCGGCGGCGGCGGTACCCGTCGCAATCGTTTCTTTTTCTTCCTGGCCTGGTTCCCGCAGATGGACATGCATATCAATTAAGCCGGGGGCGACAATGCAATGCGTCGCGTCCAAGATAGCCACGTCACGGCCCACTTTTAAATTTTTTCCAACCTTGGCGATATGCTGGCCTTCAATCAAAATATCCGCGGCTTCGTCGCGTTTATTTCTCGGGTCGACGACGCGCCCGCCGCGGATCAAGAGCGGTTGGTCGGACGTCCTCGATTGACTAGGGCGTTGCGTGCGGGCTAAGGGAACCACGCTTTTCACGATAGCCTCCTTTGAACATCTGGAATTTCCAGGGTCGCCGGTCCGCCCCGCGCGGGCCCCCCCTCACTGCTGCCGGCGAGAAGATAGAGAACCGCCATGCGCACGGCAATGCCGTTCGTGACTTGGTCGAGAATTACGGACTGCGGTCCGTCGGCCACGGCCGACGAAATTTCAACCCCGCGGTTCATCGGACCCGGGTGCATGACGATGCAATCCTTTTTTGCCCAGGATAATTTCTTCTGGTCGAGACCGTAAAATTCGTGATACTCGCGCAAGCTCGGGAACAGGTTTTCCTGCTGCCGCTCGATCTGAAGACGCAGAACATACGCGACGTCCGCGCCGTCCAATGCATCCTTCAAGTTATAGGTGACATCGACGTCATTGCCAAACGCCGTTCGCATGGCGGGCGGGATCAGCGTCGCCGGTCCGCACAAACGCACACGTGCACCCAACTTCGTCAGACCCCATATGTTGGAGCGCGCCACCCGCGAATGAAGAATGTCGCCGATAATGGCGACGGTTAAGCCCTGGATTTTTTTCCGCTTCTCGCGAATCGTGTAGAGATCGAGCAAACCCTGCGTGGGGTGTTCGTGATTCCCGTCGCCGGCGT
>JBBQYF010000213.1:0-5146 GCA_038208955.1 Elusimicrobiota bacterium | reverse complement strand
ATTTTAAGAGAAACCTTTCGCAAAAATTGCTGTAAACGCCAATACCCTTGTCGGACCAAATTGCAGATCCCGCTCCCCGTCGTCAGGCCCCGGTCGAGGGTTTCGATCGTTCGGTCCATACTCCTTCGGGCGGTTCTTCCGGCTTGCTCGCTGTTTCGCTCAAGAGCATTCACCTTCGTATCAAGAATTTTCAACGTGGAATCGACTTTCGTCGCCACGCCGGGAGTGACCGGCGGCTCCTCTTTTTGTTTTGCCAGGAGCGGATTACCGAGCAGCAAGAGGCCAACAACCAGCGATCTTGTTTTCATTAGTCCTCTTCCCTTTTAGCAGACTTTCGCTTTGTTGGGCGGAGAAAGCTCACGAAAAAGAAAAAGACCACGGCTCCCACCAGTGCGGCCACGATGGATCCGACGATATTGGTCGGCGCTAAACCGACGAAACCAAATAAAAACCAGCCGATGATTGAACCGATGCCGCCAATCAGGATATTGCCGATGACCCCATATCCTTCCCCGCGCGTCGCTTTTCCGAGAATCCACCCCGCGATAAGACCGACGGCAAGAAAACGTAGAAAAGCCATTCGCTATTTTACAGTAAAATGGGCTTAATGAGGCTATTTGTCGCCGTGATGCCGTCCGCTGCCCTTCAGAAAGAATTGACCGCCTATACGCAGGCGCTGACCGACTCCGTCCCAGCTCTGCGTCACGGGACGCGGTGGATGAAAGACGAAGGATTTCATATAACGCTTCGCTTTCTAGGAGAGTCTCGACCCGACCGATGTCTCGCCTTAGGCGACGCGCTTTCCGACCAGGTCAAAAAAACTCGGGCCTTCAGCCTATCAATAAATGCTCTTGGCGCATTTCCAAAGCGAGGTCGCGCTGGAATTCTGTGGGTCGGGTTCGACCGCAATCGAACGGCGCTTGAGAAGCTTGCCGAAGGGGTTGAGGCCGTATGCCAAGAGCTCGGCTATTCTCGCGAGCCACGCCCGTACCATCCACACCTGACGCTAGCCCGAATTAAAGACCCCTTACCGCGCCAGGTCCTAGGGCCAGCTTTTGCTTTGCCCTTTCCCAGGTTTAAGGAATGGCCGGTCGATCGAATCGCGCTCGTTCAAAGCAAATTAAATGCCGTCGGATCGGTTTACAAAATTAAGCGCTGGTTGGCGCTGAATCGAGAATGAAAAAAATAAGAAAAACCCACAGGAGGTCGGCCAGCAATAGGTGCAGCAATTGCAAGGTGACTGGTGCGAGGGCCGTTAAATTCCAAACCCCAACCAACAACTGCAGGATAACTGTCGCCAAGAGCGCGGTTCCCCAAACGTTATCGACCGAACCGGCGCTGCCGTAAAAACCTTTCAGCGACCGGTACACAAGCATAAGCGCCGTGAGAATGGCGAGTATCGGATGGAAGGCGCGCAGCTTAATCAAAAAGTGTGATGTCGCCGAGAAGTCTTGCTGAAATCCCGCCCCGAAGGTCCGAGCAGGAAAAAGCGTGTCCCCGAGCGCGGCAATCCCGCCGGTGACGCCGACGGCGAGGGTGGCGGCCACCGCTAATAGCACCGAGCTTCTGCGCATGGCCGGTGCGCAGCCGGCGGCCGTTTTTGTTTCACGGCCCGCTGCCCAAGCGATTAAGCTTAAAGCGCCCAACAGCAGAAATGTATTCAACAAATGAATGCTTAAGTACAAGGCGCGCAATCCCGAACTGTCTTGGGCAACCAGTTTGAGTAGTACAAGCCCGGCACCGATCAGCGCTTCCGAAAGCGTTAAGACTAGCGCCGACAACGCTCCCCATCGAACGAGCGAGCCAGGGCGGAAGAGCCGGCGGCTCTCAATCCAAAGGAGCATGACGCCGACGAGCGATACCGCGCTCATCATGCGATGAATGAATTCGATGATCGTCTGACGCTGCGGAGCACTGGGGATCCACTGACCGTTACACAAAGGCCAATGGTTGCCGCAACCGGCGCCGGAGCCCGTCGCGCGCACCAATGCCCCCCAACTTATCACCAGAATGTTGTAAAAAAGGAAAGCCCACGCGGCACGGTGGAAACGTATTGGCGCGGGGTTCATAAGATCGGGATGATATTCCTTACCAAAGGGGAAGGCTTAGGAATTTCGGATGTTAATAAGGTAATAGGCGAAGCTACAAGCCTGTATGGCCAATCCGAAGCACAGCGCGAAAACATTGAGGGTCGACTTTCCGTAAAGGCAGAGTCCCGCTCCCATACAAAAAAGCGACAGGGCGGCAATAATCTTTGACGTGTAGGACATGTTAAATCATACCGCAAATCCCGGCAATTGGATAGCCGGGTCATTGTGAAACTTTTCTCGATGGATTGCGTCTAAGCTGCTAGGCAACCCCGACCCGGATGAGGTTGCGAAAGGACCTATTATGACTACTGAACATCGAATCATCGCGCTGGCACTTCTACTGGGAGGTCTGACCCTGGGTACGTCTATCAGCCGTGCGGATGTGATTGTTGTCCGTGAAGGCATGGGCGGCGGCGCGCATCCCCGTCGGGCGGAAATCGAATCCAAGCTTGCCGAAGACGAGGCGAGAATTGAAAATGGCGTTCAATCGGGCGAATTGACCGCGCGCGAGCAAATCCAATTACGGCGAGAAGCTCACCGTATCCGAGTCGACGAAGAAGAAATGGTCCGCGCCAATCGGGGCTTTCTCACGGCCGGCCAAGAAGCGGGTCTAGACGCTCGCTTGGCGGACTTAAGCGGTCGCATCTTCCGCAAGAAACATAACGAAGTCACGAGGTAATAAATCTCCCGGTATCACGGTCCGGCGTTGAGCGTCAGAGGCTCCGCCGGACTTTTTATTTCCGGATACTCGCCACCGCATCTAAGGCTCTTCGGCGCACTTCGGCGTGAGAAACGATTGGCCGGGGATAGGTTTTACCCAGAGTGACACCCGCGGTAGTCAATATTGCTGGAGGGGCTTCTGAGGGCTTGTGAACCCAACCGTTGGGCAACCGACCCAATTCTGGCACCCACCGCCGGACATAATCGCCCGAAGCATCGAAGCGCTCGCCCTGGCTGAGCGGATTTAATATACGAAAATAGGGAGCGGCGTCGGCTCCGCAACCGGCTGTCCATTGCCAACCCAACGTGTTGTTTGCAAGATCCGCGTCGACTAACGTATCCCAGAACCAGTTCGCTCCGGCACGCCAATCGATTAGCAAATCCTTAACCAGAAAAGACGAGGCGACCATTCGGACGCGGTTGTGCATCCACCCCGTATTCCACAATTCGCGCATGCCGGCATCGACGAGCGGATACCCGGTTTGCCCGCGCTGCCAGGCTTTAAGTCCCCGGGCATCCTTAATCCAGGGAAAGGCTTTGAATTCGGCCCGTAGTGGATTTTCGGGCGTATGCGGAAAGTGATACAAGAGATGATAGGCAAATTCTCGCCAACCGATTTCTTTCAAATAAACGTCACTGCTGCCAAAAATCCCGGGCAGACGCCCTTGTAAAGTCCGAGCCTGAACGGCCTCCAATATTTGCCGCGGTCCAATCTCACCAAAATGCAAATAGGGCGACAATCGGCTGCTCCCTAATGTGGCAGGAAGGTCGCGCCCTTGCGAATAATTTCCTAATGCATCACCGACAAATTGCTCTAACTGGCGTTGCGCGCCGGACTCCCCTGGACACCACATTTTGCTCAAACCGCTATCCCATGGGATTAATGGTTTAAGCTTAAGCTCTTCGATGGAGCTCGAACGGATTGTCGTCGGGAAACTGGGAATGGTTGTGGGGGGCGGCAACAGAGAACCCGGTTCGAGCTGGTTAAGGCAAGCGTTCCAGAAAGGCGTGAACATTTGGTAGGGTTTGGCGCTCTGTGTTTGCACCGTCCAGGGTTCGGCCAGCAGCGAGGCGTTGAAAGTCTCAATGGTCAAGCCCATTTTTTTAAGGGTCTGTTCGATCTTTTGATCGCGCGCCAAGGCGGCGGGTTCATACCGACGGTTCCAAAAAATCGCCGTGGCCCCTGTTTGGGCAATCAATTCTTGCAGGACAGACAGGCTGGGGCCCATGCGGACAATGAGGCGGGAGCGGCGGCCCGCGAGATCGACGGAAAGGCTGTTCAGTGAATGATGCAGCCACCAGCGGCTGGCGGCGCCGGGAGCCCATCTTCCTTCCCCGGTAGGATCCCAGATAAATACCGGAAGGACCGGCCCGCCGCGCGCGATGGCGGCGGACAAGGCTGGATTATCGCTCAACCTCAGGTCGGCACGAAACCAGACAATCGTCACGACAGCATCGCCTTTAAGGCCTCTTCCAATTGCGAGTAGCGAAAAGAGTAGCCGCTGCTTGCCAGCGCGGCCGGGCGGGCACGAATGCTGGTCAGCAATAATTCATCGGCCATCTCGCCTAGCGCTAGGCGCGCGAGAAACGTCGGCAAGCGTAAAAGCGTGGGACGATGCAACTGGCGTCCGAGAATTCCTGTGAAGTCTGCATTCGTTAGCGGGCATGGCGAAACCGTATTGACCGGCCCATGCAGGCGCTCACTGGCTAGCGCATGCTCGATAACCCCCAGCGCATCATCCAAAGCAATCCAACTCATAAACTGCTTTCCCGAACCTATGGGCCCGCCTATACCGAGTTTAAATGGAACGAGCATGGCCGCCAATGCGCCACCTTTTGGGCTCAGCACGATTCCAAAGCGCAGCGTCACGAGACGTATCCCCAGTTCCAGAACAGCCTCCGCCGCCGCTTCCCACTGGCGGCATACCTGCGGCAAAAAACCCACACCCGCATGGCTCTCTTCATCAAGAACCTCTCCCGGGCGATGACCGTAAAAACCGACCGCAGAGGCGCAAACGAATACTTTGGGCTTGTGAGGGAGCTGGCGGAGGTGGTCTACCAGCAGCGTAGTACCCTTGACGCGGCTTTCGAGGATCGAGCGTTTTTTCGCATCCGTCCAGCGACCGCCCGCGATCGGTTCTCCGGCGAGATGGACGACAGCGTCGAGCCCCGCTAAACGCACGAGATCCGGGCCCTCTAGGGGCGGATTCCAATGGAGATCATCCGGTCGGGTGGCTTGCGCGCGGCTAAGCCGATAGACCTGATGCCCTTTAGCAGCCAAACGCGGGATGAGGGCCGAACCGATCAAGCCCCCTGGTCCGGAAACAAGAATATCC
>JBBQYF010000212.1:0-5181 GCA_038208955.1 Elusimicrobiota bacterium | reverse complement strand
ATACCCGTGGTGCTATACGGCATGACATCCTTGTCGTTAATTGACTGGACAGACGCAAGATGATCATCGACATTCGTATAAGAGAAGAACCGGGCATTCGGATAGGGACCGGTGAGGATAAATTCGTATCGCGGATCGACTTTGTAAACCAAATCACTGTACGTGGCGTCGGCGTCTGCGGCGCCTGAACCCGACACACCACTGGTGGGCAGCGCGCGGGCGTAGCAGGGATTGCGGAAATTCTGCAGGAAGGTCGCTGTCGAGACGATCGGCGGTAGCGTAACGCAATCCCCCAGAACTCGAGAGGCCGACATCAAGAGGACCCCTCCCACCGGCAAAATCGCGCGAAAAATCCTCATCGTATTACCACCAATTGATCCATGAGCTTATGCCCTTGCCCGTCTAAGATCAGGTAGACGTAAATGCCGGACGCCACCGTTTGGCCCTGATTGTTCGTTAAGTCCCAGGAGGCCGTCCCATCAGTGGATTGAAGCGTTCTAAGCCAGACGCTTGAAAGCGTGAACAATTTCACAGTGCTACCCTGGGCCAAGTGATCGAAGACGACAGGCTGACCTGAATGTTGGTCTGCCCTCCATGGATTGGGAAAGACCCGTGCAGAAGCAATGTCAGGTGCGACCAGGGTCACCTCGGCCGACATCGGCTGCGAACTTCTACCCGCGGCGTTGGTCGCAATCACGGTAACTCTATACGACCCCAGGGGAAGATGCAAGGGCGTTAGGTCAAGCAGTGGTTGACCCGTCACCGTTTGGACGCTGTTTAACCCGGGAGCGCCACCGGAGCCAAGGGCGCTTTGCCCATTCGAAATAGATTTCGGCTCAATGGTCCAACTATAGGAAGTAGCAAACTCTGCGCGGATCGCCAGCGAACTGTCGGGAGCGATCAAACCGCTCGACGGAACGGTAAATTCAATAATGATCGGATCCCCGACGGCGCTGCCCGGCGGAAGTAAGGCTCCGGATGAGCTAGGGACGGCCGACACGGGCGCTGACAGAGGACTTATGCCAGTCGCGTTCTTGGCGGCCACCGAAATGTAATAGGGAGTTCCAGCAACAAGCGAATTAAGGACGTAGGGACTCACGGCATCAATGATGCCCGTACTTGTTGTGATCGTGAAATTTGGATTCGTAGACCAGTAAAGGTTGTAACGGGCTCTGCCGCTCACGGTATCCCACTGCACGGTAATTGACAAGGGACCCGGAGAGGCGCGCACCCCCGTGGGCGTCGGCGGCGCCGTTTCCGGAACCGCTCCGGCGACCGCGGAGACTATCGCGGAAAGGCCGCTTTCGCCCGCCGCATTCACGGCGGTGACCGCCAAATAATAAGTGGTGTTCCCAACGAGAGAACCTAACGTGAAGGGGCTCACCACGTTGACGACCCGCGTGCTGTTGCTGATCGTGAATCCAGATTCTGTTGACCAGTAAAGATTGTAACTCGAACTTGTGGGTGAAGAGTTCCATCGCACCGCCACCGACAGTGGCCCGGCAGACGTCGATTGCACACCGTTTGGTGCCGGCGGCGGGGTAACGGGGGCCGGTGCGGCCGCGGCAAAAACTACCGTTGAGAGCGGGCTTTCGCCGGCGCTGTTTTTCGCCGTGACCGCCAAATAATAAGTAGTGCCGGCGGCAAGCGAGGTAAGCGTGTAAGGGCTTACAACATTCGACACAAGGTTGCTCTGACCGATCGCGAGAGTGGGCGCCGTTGACCACTAGAGGTTATAGCCCGTACTTCCTGCGACAGTGTTCCACTGTGCGGTGATCGATAGGACGCCGGAAGTCGCCTGAACACCACTCGGGGCAGGCGGCGGGGCCACGGGCAGCGGTGCCGCCGCAGCAGACACTTCGGCGGACAGAATGCTTTCACCTGCGGCATCTTTGGCGGTAACGGCGAGGTAATAGGTGGTTCCCGCCGCCAGCGACGTTAAAGTGTAGGGACTGACGACGTTCGATACGCGTTTACCCGTGGCGGTCGTTACTCCTGCCGAAGTGGACCAATAGAGGTTGTATCCGGTGCTTCCTGGCACTGCATTCCACTGCGTTACGACTGAGAGGGCCGCTGAGGAGGCTTGCACGCCCAACGGAGGGGCAGGAACTCCAGACCCTGCATCGTCAGACATGTCGAGCCTGATCAGCCCGGCGATAGGCAGGGTTCCTTTGAAATTATAACCCGCATAGGTTTGGCCATTGCTCGAATCGCGAAACACGATTTGATAATCCGTGGCGATCACGCCCGCAAACTTTGCCTGCCCCGCCAGAGACATGTCGACAAGGCGTACCTTATAGAGCGCGGCGCCGCAGCCAAAGTAACCATACCCGCTCGTGCTATCGAGAAACCCGGAACTTACGGGTCCGGAGGCCGCAAAGCTCGTGTGTCCGAGTACAGTCAGGGTAGATAGCTGTAACTTTACTAGTTCGGGTTGCCCGCCGGTGGTCTGCGCGCCCAGGTATAAAGCATTGCCTGGCAAATCCCACCACACGGCATTGTAGGTCAGCGGGTCGGTGGATGGGAGCAATCGGCGCGATAACTCCATTCCGTCCGACAGACGGATCTGCAGCAGAATTTGGGGACCTTGGGAATAGGGCGGTGTTTGTTGGGCGAGCACATAGAGATACGTTCCGTCAGTGATCCCGGGGCCGATCGATTGGATTCCTGAAAACACCCATTCCGTGAATACCCGCATATCGCTGAGGCGAGTTCTGGTAATGTACCCGTAGGAAGGACAATAGCTCATCCCTCCCGTCCAGTCGACCACAGGGGCCCTGCAGGTGTTAAAGAGATTCGCGCCGCCAATCTGCGAGAGATCGGTGGTATTTAATTTCGCGAGGTATTGGTTTGTCCAGACCAGGACAAATTGATTATCGGGACTCATTTGGATGGCATTAATAGGGCCAAAATTGGCGCCAATCATCGAATGTATATTAGAACTATCCTTGAGAGTCATCGACGGGAGATCAAAACGGATTAATTCCCCCAATAGATTCCCGAGATAGGCTACATGCGCGTTGGTATCGACGGCACTGGTCGTGAAATAGGCATTATCTGGAGCTGGAATTGTCGAACGTTGCACTTCACTGAAAGCGTACGCGGTCGATCGTCCAAGAACTAAACTCAGAACCGCTAAAATAAAAAAAGCGGGCGCGCGCTTCATGGCGTACCTTTTTCATCGCCTAGGACTTGCCCCTGTTGTGAAACGAGATTTTCGCGATCTCTGTCGCCCCAGCGAATGACCAACGAAAAGTATTGGGTGTTGCCGAGGTCGCCTAACGGGAGCCAGGCATAGGCCAATTCTTGGCCCCAAAATTTTAATCCCACGCCGGTGGTAAAGCCGGCTAGAGCGGATAGCTCCCGGGTGGTGTCCGTGCGATAACCCGCACGTACCGCTAATTGAGGGATAGGAGACCATTCTAGACCCACGCGAGCAGCCGCGGTTCCCGTTCGGCGATAAATCCCTTCGACGCTCGCCACACAGGACCTCACCTGATAAGAGCCCGCTAGATGATAGGCAAGTGGCAAGCTGTCCTTTTGATCAAGGAAAGTCAAAGTCGTTCCTAAATTAGATAGCGTGGCGGCTAGGCTGATTCGATCCGTCGGACGGTATAGGCTTCCCACGTCCACCGCAAAGGCGTGACTTGAGACATCGCTCAATGCTGCCTCGATAAATTTGGCGCTGAGTCCCAAAGCGAATTGAGAGGTCAACGTTTGCCCGTAGGCGAGCGAGTAGGCGCCGTAATGCGAGGAAAAGGATCCGGTCGAGTCGCCATTGGACGCTGTTCCCGGAATATCCCCAGATCCAAGATACTGCGCGGACGCTCCGAAGCCAGCATGAGAGAAGCCGGTGGGGGCGTGCGGTAACGCAATCGGCTGCGCAAAACCCAAAAATTCGCTATGCGTGGGACCGAGATATTCAAGGTGTTGTCCGACCACTTCGGAGGCGTGGCTGAAACCCAATCCGGCGGGATTCCACACTGCCGCGTAACCGTCATCGGCCAGGGCCGTATAGGCCGAGCCCATCGCGGCCGGTCGGGCTCCGACGGGAATGTCCAAGAAACTCGCCGCCTCGGTTCCGCTGGCGGCGCAAGAATATTTTAAGGGGATCGAGAGGACCAAGGTGAGCCCTGTCAAAAAAGCTAAGCATCTCTTCATCAATAAATCATACAGACTTCATGTGTCATCTACGTTACTTTGAGACCGTCTCAGAATTCGGCGTGATTTCACGCGACAATAAGAGGTCCTATTTTTATTTGGGCCATTGCATGAATCGAATCGGATCCCTCAAAGTTCTCAGACGCTCAAAGAATGGCGTCCAGTGATAGAACCTTTTTTTAAGGTGAGACTCGAATGTGCAATGCATTCGCTATCAACGCATCTGCCGATGGTGGTTCTCCACAAAATAGGTCGCATTGCCGCTTGTTAAGTGATCCCAGGAAGGGTATTCTTATGGAGTGGCGTCAGTCGTAGGATAGAACAATCTGAGCGCGAACTTGGCACGATACGATTATAGCGAATTGGGCAGAACCGATCATTTTACTTTGGTTCTCCAGTGATCTGGACTCTGGGCCCCCCCTTTACAATGCGGTGGCTGCACACCTCTGACCTCCCCCCTAAAAACATTACCATTGGCTAGAAGACTCCGAGGTGCTTTAATGGCCGAAAAGGAGCAGGACAATGGCCAAGAAACGGTACACAGAAGAACAGATCATCGCGTAACAAAGAGTTGAACAAAATTCGTCTCAGATGGCGTTTGGACGTGTAGGCCCTCCCGGAGGACATCGGTAGCGCGGTTGCCTTCCTATTGTCCAGCGAAACCCGTTGGATGACGGGCCAGCGAATCGAACTCTGGGGCGGGATGTTTCTATAAAAGAAAAAGAAACGAAACGGGTTTAGAGCGCATTTAAAAGTATTAGTCTCTTTGGTTCGCTTTTTAGCGCCGGTAAAATCATCGTATCGATAATTTTTGCGTAAGGAGTTTTATCAAACGACATGTACTGAATCTACTTTTGGTAGGAAATCGTCGTTACGATAGTGGACTGAACCCCTTACGCTGGACAGGTCCTGACAGACATGGCTGCATGCCTTTTTTGATTTAGTGCTGCCTCGAATTCGTCAGGACTCCGGTAGCCGATACCGGAATGTAGTCTCTTGGCGTTGTACACCGCTTCAATA
>JBBQYF010000211.1:0-5213 GCA_038208955.1 Elusimicrobiota bacterium | reverse complement strand
CTTACTTTCCGGATGACACTTTCATCGACGATGCAACGCTCCAGGTTTTGCTGATCCGGGAGATCGTACATGACGTCCAATAAAACGTCTTCAACAATCGCGCGAAGTCCCCGAGCGCCCGATCCGCGCTTCAAGGCCAGACTGGCCACGGCGTGTAGCGCCTCGGGTGTGATATTCAGTTCCACACCTTCCAAGCTGAACATTTTTTTGAATTGCTTGACGAGCGCGTTTTTTGGTGTGGTGAGGATGCGCACGAGCGTATTTTCATCCAAGTCCTCGAGCGTCGCGACGATCGGCAGGCGTCCAATCAATTCGGGAATCATTCCACTGCGAATCAAGTCCTGCGGCTGGACGTGTTTGAGGATATCGCCGACGCGCATTTCTTGCTTGGGTCGGACCTCGGCCCCGAATCCCAGTCCGCGTTTCCCAACCCGCGATTCGATCGTTTTGGACAGTCCTTCGAATGCTCCTCCACAAATGAACAAGATGTTGGTCGTGTTGATTTGAATGTATTCCTGCTGCGGATGCTTCCGGCCGCCCTGGGGGGGAACCGCGGCAATAGTGCCTTCGAGAATTTTCAGCAAGGCTTGCTGAACACCTTCCCCGGACACGTCGCGGGTAATCGAAGGGGAATCCGTTTTGCGGGAGATCTTATCGATCTCGTCGATGTAAACGATGCCGCGTTCCGCGCGCTTGATGTCGTAATTGGCGGCCTGTAGCAGGCGTAGGATAATATTTTCGACGTCTTCGCCGACGTAACCCGCTTCCGTCAGGGTAGTGGCATCCGCAATAGCAAAGGGAACATGCAGCAGCTTCGCCAGGGTTTGCGCCAGCAGAGTCTTGCCGGTTCCAGTCGGACCAATTAAGAGAATGTTCGATTTTTGGAGCTCCACATCCTGAGGATGGGCGAGGGTCGAAATCTCCATCCGACGATAATGGTTGTACACAGCGACCGCCAAAATACGTTTCGCCCGTTCCTGCCCCACGACGTATTCATCAAGGACTTTCTTAATTTCGGTCGGCTTGGGAACCGATTTGAGCGATCGCCGGTCGTCTTCTTCGGAGATTTTGTTGAGCAGTTGATAAGAATTACGAATGCACTCTTCGCAGACATAAATGCCTTGCCCGCCGATCAGGCGCAGACCATCGCGCTTGCCTTTACCACAAAAAATGCAGTGAAAGAGTTCTTTCGGATCCTTGGGCGCACTCATAAAGTGTCTCCTGGGCTCATTGAACCGCGGCTTACTTCTTCCGCGTGATCACTTCGTCAATGAGTCCGTAAACCTTGGCTTCTTCAGCGGAAAGATAAAAATTCCGCTCGGAATCTTGAGAAACTTTTTCAACGGTCTGGCCGCAATGCTTAGAAATAATTTCGTTGAGCCGCCGTTTGGTGTCCATGATTTCACGGGCTTCGATCTCAATTTCCGTCGCCTGCCCGGTGATGCCGCCGCCGTGGATGAGCGGTTGGTGAATCATGATCCGCGAATGAGGCAGCGCAAAACGTTTTCCTTTGGTGCCTGCCGTCAATAGGACAGCACCGAAGGACATAGCCATACCCATGCAGATCGTGGTGATCGGGCAACGGATATATTGCATCGTGTCATAGACCGCGAGCCCGGCAGTCACCATGCCCCCAGGCGAATTAATATAAAGGTTAATTTCTTTCTCGGGGTCTTCCGCCTCGAGAAAGAGAAGTTGCGCGATGATCAAGTTCGCCGAATCGGTCGTGACGGTACCTTCATAGCCGCCCACGAAAATAATCCGGTCTTTGAGTAAGCGCGAAAAGATGTCATAGCCGACTGCGGCACCCTGATTCCATCGTTCAATAATTGTTGGGACCATTGCTACCATTGTTCCTCCTAGCGAGTTGTCTCCATTGCGTCTCTAAGCCGGTTTTACTTTTGCGTTCTTTTTCAAAAATTCGAGAACTTTACCTTCGGTCAATGAAGCGCGCAGCGCGACATTATGTTCGATAAAATATTTGTCCACGGCCTCGGGATGGTCTTTATTTTCCTCCGCGGCCTGTTTTTTTAGCGTGGCCAGGTCCTCCTCCGTCGCGTCCAGCTTCTCCGCCTCGGCAATGGCTTTCAGCAAATAGGACAACCGCACATCTTTTTCCGCCTGCGGCCGAGACTTTTCGCGCACTGTCTTTTCCGCCTGGGCGTCGCCTTTCACGATCAAGCCTTGCCGCTCTAAGTTGCCCAGCGCTCGCTGACTCAGGGTATTGACGCGTTCCTCGACGAGCGTCGTCGGCACTGACAACGCATGCTTGTCCAAGAGCGCCTGATACAGCTGTTCTTCAAAATCTTTTTCGGCGCGATTGGTTTCTTCCTTCTCCAAATTTTGCCGAATCTTTTCTTGCAATTCCGCCAGTGACCCGAGACCCAGATCCTTAGCGAACTCATCATCGCCGGCCGGCAGCTTCTTCTCTTTAATCTCCTTTACTGTTACCTCAAAAACGGCCTCTTTGCCAGCCCATTCCTTGCGGGGGTAGTCCGCCGGGAACCGTACCTGAATGGTCTTTTTCTCCGCGAGCGTCGCGCCCGCAAGACCATCGCTAAATCCCGCTATGGTTTGAGGGGCGGCCATATCCAAGAGGTAATTTTTGGCCGAGCCACCGGGGAACGCTTTCCCCTCTATTTTACCTTCAAAATCGATCACAGCAAAATGCCCAGCGCCAACCTTCGTATCGGCGGAGGCCACGAGCGTTGCGTTGCGCTCGCGCAAGTCGTCTAGGGTTTTGGTCACCATTTCGTTTGTGACGGCGACGGCCGCTTTGGTTGCCTTGAGACCTTTATAGTCTTTAAGTTTTATTTCGGGATCTTTTTCGACCTTCATTTCAAAGGAGAGGGGCTTTCCGAACTCGAAATCAATTTTTTCCACCTTGGGCGTGTCGAGCGTTTGAATCTTGCGCTCGCGCAAGACCTGGGTGGCCGCTTTGCCGACGAGGTTCTCGAGAATTGTTTGGCGGGCGCGGTCGGTAAAGTTTTGGCGGATCAATTCCATCGGCGCTTTGCCCGTTCGGAAACCGGGCAGCGACGCGCGCGACTTGATGTTTTGATAGACCGAGTCTGTCTCTTTCGTCACTTCATCCGAGGGTAATTCGACGGAAAAAGTAATTTCGCAAGGCTCCTCCTTGATAACCTTTACCTTCGCGGCGATCGTTTTCTCGATGGTTTCCATAGTCATCCCTTCTTCATTGATAATAACCTGGTCGGGGCGGGACTCGAACCCGCAAGCCCTTGCGAGCACATGGTCCTAAGCCATGCGTGTCTGCCATTCCACCACCCGACCGAATCTTAAAATTCCACAGCATCCCAGCCGCGCCGGAATCGAGGCCCCCAGAAGTCCGGGCCTTCGTCCGCCTGAAGTGTGGCGGGCAAACCGGCAACGCCAAAACATCTGGGCCGCGCCGGAATCGAACCGGCAACCTGTCGCTTAAGAGGCGAATGCTCTACCAATTGAGCTAGCGGCCCTAAAAACGATCTGAGTTTCGCAACGAAGACTTCAGGACTTCTCGGCCTTTGCCGGATTTAAAAATAATTCTCGATGACGGGGACGATCCAACATCTTTTGTGCCGGACTTTCCACACGGCAGGACATATAACCGTAAACATATCATAGTTCGTGCGCCCGACAGGATTTGAACCTGTAACCCTCTGCTCCGAAGGCAGATGCTCTATCCAATTGAGCTACGGGCGCAAAAGCTTATCAAATCTGTCCCGTAGTGGAATCGAACCACTATGTCCAGCTTAGAAGGCTGGCGCTCTATCCGTTGAGCTAACGGGACGAAAACTTTGTGTCAGCTTATCCGCCACGGCGGACTAGCGGACCCGCCGGCGCTCCATCCGTCGAGCCGACGGCACAAAATCTTCCCCTGTCGCGGCACGGCCTGCGCCTTCCGTAACGTCACCATGACGGAAGTTAATTGCGCATAAGCCATAACAGACGAGGGAATTGTCAGGATACCGATGAGGTTCGCATAAGCATCGGGGCGGCCGGATTTGAACCGGCGACCTCCTGGTCCCAAACCAGGCGCGCTGCCAACTGCGCTACGCCCCGTAAATTGATTTCAAAACTGAACCATGGTTGCCTAAAAGGTGACTCAGTTTAGCATTTCCATTTAGAGGCTACTATCGCCTGTCCCAATTCATTGGAATAGCAGCCAAAGATTATGTTTCTATTGGCTTCGCATCGGCAAAGAACTGCAGTAAGGTCGTGTCAAAGTGGAACTTTGCACCGTAGACCGAAACAGCAATGACGTCTGCGCCTGATCGAATTCTTGTCAGAAAAATAACCATTCTTCGGTAGGTCCATCGACGAGCTATAAGCTTAGAGGCCCAGACAAAAAGTGGCCTCCGTCGAAACCGGGACGTAACACTTACCCGATAAGCTTTAAGCATGCTCCCATCCATACTGATGCGGCGACGATTGTATAAATGGGCCCGGCAAAGCGCCATCCTGGGTTTAATTGGTTGTATGGCGATTCAGCCGGCATGGGCGGTTCCTCCCGCGATCCCGACCGTGATGGCCACTCCCCAGCTGTTTACCCTTCAAGCGTTATCCCCGATCGCGGCCTTTGAAAGCCATCTGGCAGACCGTGCCGTATCACACTTACGGGCGGCATTTTCAGCATTTTGGCACGATCAGATTTACCGCACGGTCCGGGAGTCTACGCGTCGAATCCGCCCCGGGTCGAGCGACTTAACGCATCGTATGGCCGATTGGTTTCACAAGGATGCCCATTTGCGTGCTTTGATTAAGCCGTATCGCGCGATGTACGCATTATTGTTTGGATTATTGATGTTGCAATCAACGGCTGCTCTATTTCAAGTGGCGTACTGGGGAAAGGTCGTAAATATGGCCAGCGCGCACCAATCCATAGCCGGCAACTTGGCGATGGGCGGTGGCGAGAAGCATTACTTGCTAATGTTAATCCTCACGCTTTGCACGTTAACGATTGCGGCACGCGCCATCCAAGGCATCGCCGACCATCTCTTCGAACGTGTCCGCCAAAAGTTGATGGCTGATTTCCAACGTTTTGTGAATGAACAAATTGGTCGCCGGGACATTGAGGGACCGCTTAGTCCCGCGGAAGATCTGCGGGTCGCGGCCTTTCGAATATTAGACGATACGGGGCAATTTACTGCCGTTTATTTGGACACGGCGATCCGAAAATACCATGCTCTCGTACACCTCATCGGAACTTATTT
>JBBQYF010000210.1:0-5217 GCA_038208955.1 Elusimicrobiota bacterium | reverse complement strand
GACTGATATGCTGCAGAATTTGATCGCCGATGGGATGGCCGTACCGATCGTTAATCCGTTTAAAGCGGTCCGCATCGAAGATAATCAAGGACAGCGGCCGACCCGTGCGTTTTACGCGGTCCATGTCGCGGGCCAACGCTTCTTGGAAAAAACGCGCGTTGTAAAGACCGGTCAAACCGTCCCGATTGGCCATGTCCGAAACCTTCGCAAAATTTTCTTTCAAATGCATGGCCATGGCGTTGAAGGCATGAGCCACCTCACCCAGTTCATCGCGCCGATCGAGAGGCAATTGAACGTTGAAGTTGCCACCGCTCACTTCCGACACGGCCTGCGCCAAATCTTTCAACGGCCGCGTGAACGACTCCGAAAGTTTAATCGCAATTAAGATTGAGAGGCAGGCCAGTGGAAAGGCGAAAAGGGCAATTTTCCACCGGATACGTGGCCCATTGGCGAGCAGATACTGAGTCAACGAAATGCCAATGCGCAACGTCGCGGTGCGCTTGCCATGGACTAGTATCGGAACGGATAAATCGCAGATGTCGCTGTAGATTCCCTCACCATCTTCGTCGACGCGTTCAAAGGTGACGTGAGTCAGGTTAGCCGAGGGCTTGGGCACGACAGCCCCCGCCGAAACCACCTGCCCGACTTTTTCCGACTCGCTGTGAGAAAGGATCATTCCTTTCAAGTCGGTCATGTACACATAGGAAACATCGTTGCGACTGGAAGCCAAACGACGGAACGTTCCGTCGAGGTTCGGAAAATTTTTACTCTCCAGCGCGTAAATGGCTTCACCTTTAAGTGCTTCGGCAACGGCCTGGCCTTTGTAAATGGCGCTGATTTTTATTTCGCGCGTCGTCTGATAAACGGCAAATCCGTAAAAAAAAGCGGTCATCACCAAGATCAACCCGGTGAACAGCAGCGATAATTTTGCTCGCATGCTTAATCCCTGCCAAATGGAATAAGACCATTCACCGTATGGACGAAGCCATTTTATGAGTCGGGGAAACATCTGCTGAAAGGGGGATAAAGAGATTGTCATGCTTATCTTCTACAGATGATACCGCTTGAATGACTATCTTTCAATTCGAAACGCCGGGCAGTGACAAGGGAGAGATTTTAGGAGAAGTGGGGGGTGCGCCCATCGCGCTGTTTGTCGACGGATTGTTTGACGAAGCCGGTGCAATGGCCGCCGGAATGGCTGGAGCGTCCGCGGGAGCAGATCGCGACTCGTTCGCCGGTGTTGCCGTCTCTGGACTGTTGGCCATTTTCTTTTCTTCTTCGTCTAGTTTCCATTGATTGGCGGCGTAGACCCAGCGTTGTTTGAGAAACATATCGGCATGTCCCGGCTGTTCCTGCCGCAGCAATACCAGCATTGCGTTGTCCTCTTCCTTGTGCGTCTTCAGCACGCTTTGTTTGATTCCGGCTTCCAGCCCATGTGTGAGCGCCTGCAGCCGTACGTAACCCGATTCGCTGATTCCACCGGCATTCATTTCCGAGCGCTTGCGGGGACTAAAAAGTTGCCAAACTTCCGAAAAATCGCCCTTCTCGACGGCGCTGCAACGCCCCTGTACAGCGGGAAGGAAGGAATCGCTGGGCTTCGCTGAGGCGGAAGGTTCAGGTTTTTTCAATACCGGACGAGGAAAACCTTCGCTCAACAACCGGGCCGCCGCACTGTTGACCCCACGAACCGTTTGGGCCTCGAGGTTAGCCTCAAACACGTATATTCCCGTCGGATCGCCTCCCGACCACGTTCCAGTAACGTTGTATAGGCCCGTCGGTAGGCGGTCGAATTGCCACTGTGGATCAAATCGCTTTTCGGTAAAGAAGTGACGGAGCGTGCTATACAGACTGCTCGCGGGCAGAGGCACCATCTCAACGAGATTGCGCACGGCTTGCCGCTGCTGTACGTCGGTCAAGCGAGCTTGTTTTTGTAGCCACCAGGTGGCCGCCCCGCCCAGTAAGAAAAGAATCATCAGCGACGAAAATATCTTCAGTCCAATGGACGAAGTTCGCGCGGGAATCGACGGAGCGACCGGTGTATTCGACGTCGGCCTCCCCGGCGGACGCGGAGTAATCGGTTTAGCAGCCGCCTTCAGAGGCGCCGGAGACGTGCGACTTTCGTGCATTTGTTCAACGGCTTTAAAGATCGGCGCGAGCTCCGGAATTTCGGCCGGGCTTGTCCACAATCGCTGCACGCCCGATTCGTCGTCTACGCAGACTTGACTTTGCCGCGAGAAACCGCGCAAGCGAATTAATTGCTCAACGCTGTAGGGTCCCGCCACCTGGTCGTTAACATAAATCCAATATTTAGCCATGGGTCACTAGGAGGGCGATGAAATTATACGCCTTGGCCACATTTTGCAGAATTTTGTCCGCATAGCGCTGACGAAAGTAAATCACATTCCGGTTGAGTTTTCCTTGCGCGCTGGAAAGCTCCTGGATGGTTCGGTCACGCGCTTTTTTATTACGACGGTCTTTCTCAATGATCATCGCGCGCAGCTTTTGTTTGTCCAGCTGATCGACCGCCCCCAAAACCAGTTCGATATCGTCAGCCATGACGTCATGCCGAAAAACAAGCGGCGCCGCCGCCTTGAAAAAATCCTGTTGCGCCACCGGGTCGTCGCTCGACACCATTTTCTGCTGTAAGTCCGCTTGAAATCGGTAGACCGTATTTTGCATACGAGTGCCATCGGCCTGTAACGCCGAGAATGTGAGATACACGAGGTAGTTAACACCTTCTTGTCTGAGGGCGCTCCAGCTTACTTTGTCGGGCAGGAAAAGCCGCTCTCCGGTGTTCGCTGCGTGCAGGATCTCTTTTTGGTGCATTTGCCCAAGCATGCTCTTGGCTTCCGTATCAATCGTGCTCTTACCGCCAATAATGGACGCATTGCGTACGAGTGCGATGGCTTCATTCTGGCGGCCCGCCCAGGGATCCAAAGGCTTGAGAACTACGGGAGGCAAAGCCGACGGCTGACCGGCGGCAGACGGTCCCGAAGTGACAGGCACTGGCTTCGGAAAATTCGAGGGAACGATAGCCGCGCTGGCCGGCTGCGCCGCTGGTACCGGAGCGAGCGCAACGACCGGTGCTGCAGATTTTATAAGTGGAGATTCCGCGGGTTCAACGCGCTTGGCGGCCGGGGCCGGGGCAACCGGAATCGGCAACCCGCCAAATTGGGCTTTCTGCAATGCGGCGACAGGGGCTTTATCAAGATTGGCTGACAAGGGTTTCTTTGTGCGCTTTACACGACCAGTTGCAGGAATTTTTTGATGAGCTGGTTGCACTTGCGGAGTGTTGTTTCTCATTCCTTGGCTGGGATCCGTTAGGGTTTTTTGAGTTGAATCGTTCAATACTGAATGCGACACCGCGACGCTAGCGAGCCCGGCCACCGGTACGACTAGAACGTTTGGAGTTGCGGAAACCACGGCGACAGTCGGTACCACGACGACATTCGCTGCGGTATTGATGGCACCGGAACTCGTCTTCGCCTGCGACCTGATCAAGCGGGCAATTGTCGCCGCCCATGAAGCCGCGGTCATTGCCGGAAATAAAACCAGTCCTTGAAAACTGCTAAGTCCGGCGTGATGCCGGTCCGCCTGGGGCAGCAACTGTTTCGTCGCGGGCCGAGCTAAGGCTGCCCATTTGTCGAGATACAACTTTTTCAAAGTGGACGCCGTAGGCATGGCCGGGGCCCCGTCAGAAGCAACGGTTCTCCCAGCATTCTTGGGTAACGGTTCGGAGGAATTTCGGGCAGCGTCCTTCGTCTCCGGTGAGCTGGGCACGGGAGATTTCGTGGGGGCTGCTGAGTTACTCAAAGTGTTCGGGTTCGTTTCAATGGGCCCAGAGTCTGGACGATCTGCTGGAAGTCCAACGGCCCGAGACGGAGACGGTTCTACCGTCGAATTGAGTAATGCTGTTTCGTTGCGCGCGCTGGCCGAATGATCATTCACCGGCATGGCGACAGACGGTGGAGCGTCAAGGTTCAAGGGGGATGACGAGCCAGGCATAGGTTGTTGCTGAGATGGGGCCTCGCCCCGGGTCGCCCGCGACGATGCTTGATTCATTCTCAAGTAAAATCCGCTCATTACTAAAAAAACAAAGGTCAGGAGGCCGAGCGCCCAAGGCCAAAGCGACGACTTTTTTTCCCCAGCCGTCGTTTCATTAAACGCTGAGTCGGCTGTCCACCCCTCGAGAAATGCCGAGTTGCTGGCGACCGCTTGCTGAGGCCGAAAATCAACGAAGGGTTCACTGAAGACTGGGAGGGCGTCAAAACGAATGTCCGGTTCTTGCATTTCCATTGGGATGGGGGAGGTTCGCGAAGCGGGGGGGCCATAATATTGTTTCTGGAGCGGCTCGAAAGCGTCTGAGAAGCTCGCTGGCTTTGAGTCTGGATAAATCATCGGCCGCGTGATAACGATTGGCGATTCGGCCACCGTTGTGGCCTCTTGAGCCGTTAGATTTTGCATCGTTACGGGATACGTGCGCAGGAATCGAATCGGTGTCGTCACGGCCGGCGGCAGCGTCTGGACCGAGCCCGAGGAATCGTCCCCCACGGGGGCAAAGGTGAAACAGGCTTTTATCCCACCCCCAGGTTCAGGTCCGTCCGTATCAAAGAGTCGCCCTTGGGCGTTCGATTCTCCAAAGAGATTTCCTTGCAGCGGCGTCAATGACGGTGGACGCTCCGGTGGGCGCGGCGGGACGGGAGGTGGACTATTGCGGCGCGAGCGAAGCAACTCTACTGACGGAGCGAGGTCGGCGACCCGCGCCGCCGGCATCCAATCTTGCCGGTTCTCCATGCATACCGGTAAATCTTCACTGAAGGCATGCAAAGAAATCAGCTCATCGATCTCAAAAGGCCCCTGCACGAGATCATTCCAATAGATCCAATAACGCACGCCTATATGTAGAGGAATCGCCTCGTGATTGCAAGGGAAAAGTAATCTTGATACATCACCGGTTTCGTACGAAATTTAGCAATGTATAATTCAGGGCAAATGAAAGTAGCACTGGCCCAAATTAACCCAACCGTCGGCGATATCCCGGGAAACACCCGGCGGATCAAAAATTGGATTTCGAGAGCCGTGCGGCGGGGGGCTGAGCTCGTTATTTTTCCAGAGTTATGCGTCACGGGCTATCCACCTCGCGATTTGCTCGATCACGCCCGATTTGTCCAACGCAACCGCCAAGCGGTCGATGAACTAGCGGCTCGCGTAAAGGAC
>JBBQYF010000209.1:0-5254 GCA_038208955.1 Elusimicrobiota bacterium | reverse complement strand
TGGCAGGCCTTGACGGTCCAGCGCACGGGCGCCAACCCGAACGACAGTGACATGACTCACGTCAATCTGTGGATGGACATTAATGATAATGGGCTCTTTGATACCGGCAATCCCGTGCCGACGAGCCCGCTCGTCGCCGATATCGGCGCCGGCGACAGCGCCTTCCAGGTCGCATCGTCGACCTCCTACATCACAGGCCCTGGCGTGCTGTTAATCGACAACGAATTGATCCAGTTCGCCGCAAACGACGGGACGAATAAGTTCACGGGGCTGACGCGCGGATTCCTCGGCACGACAGCCGCGCCGCACAGTCAGAACCACATCGTTTACGGCGTGGTCAACGACACCCTCGTCGGGGACAATGGCTATAAACCGGGACTCGCGACGAATGGTACGAATAACTTTACGCTCGGTATCGCGACGCTGACATTCGTCACGCCGCAGATTGTGCCGAATCTATCGAACAAGCCTACGGGCGTGAACTACTTCCTCACGTACGACATGAACGCCTTTGCACCGGTCTACCGCGATCTCAATAACAATGGTCTCCAGGATGCCGGCGAGCAGGTCACCATCGGCGGTCTCTTGGGGGGAACCACGTCTTTTACCGTCATCGCGCCCAAGCTCGTCAGCTTGTCGAACGTGCCGCCACTCAGGACGAAGACCGCCTTGATCGCCCCGTTCCCGGATCTCGTTACCTTCACGCCTGATGACAGCATCGCCCCGCCCTCCGCCACGCAAGGGACGACCGACGTACCGATGTTGAAATTCACGCTCAAGAGTGCGGTGACGAGCGTTCTCTTCAGTTCAGTCAAGCTGCAACGCACCGGTCAGGGCGCGACCCAGACACTGGGGTCGAATAACGACATCTCGGCGATCAAGATTTATCGGGACGTAAATTTTGACGGTCTTCTTGAAACGGATACGGACCTCTTGATTGGTACGGGAACCTATGTCACGCCCGATCCTAACGGTTCGGCACCCAACACCACGGTCATCAATTTGTTCAAGAACGACACGCTCAGCCCGACGGCGCAGACGTACTTCGTCGCCTACGACATCGCCACGATCGCCACGTCGAATAACACGGAAGGCGTGAGCATTCAGGATCCAGGCTGGTTCGGCGGCTCGTTCGTTCCCGACGGCGTCGATACGATGTCCTCCGCCAATTTGCCCCACAGCTCGCGACTGATGACGATTAGTCCGCTCGTCGTGAAAGTGGTTGGAAAATCGCTCGCTCCCGAGTCGGTCTTGCAAGGCCAGACAGGCGTGCCACTGCTTTCCGTCAACATTACCCCGAGCATTAACCAGATCGTGATCAGCTCACTCACGCTGACGCAAACCGGCACGATCCAGAATTCGACCGGCACGCCGGGACAACTGCCCGGAGACGGCGATTTAACAAAGATCTCGATCTATTTGGACGCCAACTCGAACAAGACTTTCGACGCCGGCGATACGTTGCTGGGTTCGCTGCCTTGGGGCAATGGCGGCGGCAACTTCCGCGCCGGCCAAGCGACAATTCCGTTTAGCCAACCCGTGACCTTCAATACCTCGGGCGGCACCTTATTCATTACGGCCGATATCGGCATCGTCGACGGTGCGGGGCTTTCTACGCAAGGCCATTTGGCCGGTATCGCCCTCTCCTCGGCCACGGCCATTTCGCTCGATCCGACGACGGCGCTTCAGGATCCGGCCAACAATTATCCCGTCGGCAGCGCGACGGTGCCGATCTTTAACCTGCAAACCGTTCAGATTTCGACCATCTCCATGCGGCCGGAATTGACCTCGAGCACCGTACAGGGACTGGCGGGAACCTATTTCCCCAACGCCTGGATTCATACGCAGGACGAAATCTCCGCCACGTGGCTGACGAATCCCCCGTCGTTGCCGAGCAACTTCCACGTGGCTTATCAAATCGGCGTCAGCGCCTCGAGCGATACGAGCAAACCGCCGTCGATGACCGGCTGGATCGCCCTCGCTACGCCGCCGCCGGTCACGGTGAACGGCTTAGGACTGGCCAATGGCGGATCCTATTATTTCTTCGCGCGCACGGTGACGACGTTTAACGGAATTGCTTTGCCGCCCTCGCCGGTCATCGTCGGCACGGTGCACGTCGATATCACCGTTCCCAAGGCACCGTCGGAATTCATTAATATGCCCACCCACTCGCCGAGCGGAGTGATCACGGTCCAGTGGAATGGCAGCGTGAAGACGGGTCCGTCGGGCCTCTTCGGTTACATTGTGCGGCAGTACGTCGATGGTAACCCCGTGCCCGTGAATCTCGTTCAAACCTCGACGGCGAGCTTTACGTTTGGCGCGAGCGTCTCGGCCGGATACCGCTTCAATGCCCAGGCCGAGGGGGCGGACGGACGCGTGGGATCACTGAATACAAACGCTCCGTTGATGTTGCTCAACGGCGAAAACGGCGCGCCGCGCGCGGGTGGCCACTTCTACCGTTATCAGATTCAAACGATCAACGGCGCGGGCACGCCGAGCGAATGGTCGCCGATCTCAAGCACCGTCGATACCGGCCTGCCGGACGAGATCATTACCAAGGTGATGAATTATCCGAACCCGGTGGACACGCGCAAAGGTGGCGTGGAAGGACGCACCTTTATCTCCTACCTCCTGGCCAGTGATGCCGATGTCGACATTACCGTCTACGATTTGTTGGGCTACCGGGTCATGCATTGGAATTATCCGGGCGGCTCGACGGGTGGCTTGCAAGGTCCCAACACGGTACCTCCCGGCGGCTGGGATGGCACGAATGAGGCGGGTCAGAAAATATCGAAGGGCGGATACTTGGCCCAAATAAAGGCGAGCGGCGGGAAGGGCTCAACGACCGTCATCCGCAAAATCGGTGTCATTCACTAATCAAAATGACCTCACAGCATTTGTTACAACGCTTCGTTTTACGCGCGTAACAGTCATTAAGAAGCGCCCCTCGAAACGCTCCTTAAAACCGAAGTCTTTTGGACATGCCTCATTTCGATGCACCCAGCCGGAAGTTTCCTTAACCACTCTATTTTTACGTGGCGATTAAAAAGGGGGGTCCTATACTTGAACAGTTACAGGGTGTGCAGACAAACGACAATGGCAAAGTCCTCCTCGGGCGTTTCGGGAGCGGTCGAGCAGTCGGCGACTGTGAGCAATCAGGCGACGCAAAGCCTCCGGTCCCTTCGATGCAGGGTGGATAGCGGGGTTACCGAAAGAGTAATGTGAAAGAACGCACGACGCCACATCGGTCGCTCAGGCGCGTATTCTCCTTTAAAAAGGAGGGTGCGCTTCTTTTTGTCATGGGAGCGGTGATCAACCTCCTGTGCGTGAGTCCTTATGTGCAGGCCACGGCGACGGGCGGCCAGCCGGATGAATTTTTGTCCTATGGCGCCGGATCGCGTAGTTTAGCCATGGGCGGCGCGTTTGTCAGCGTGGCGGATGACTCGAGCGCGACCTACTGGAACCCCGCGGGGCTCTCGCAAATTACCCGCAAAGAAATTTCCCTCATGCAGGCGACGCTCTTCGCCGATACCACCTACGATTTTTATTCCATCGTTTTCCCGTCAAAAAAAGGCGGCAGCGCCTGGGGCCTGAGCATGACGTCCTTGTCGAGCGCGGGATTTGAGAGGGTCAACGCAACGGTCGACCCCACGACCCAGAATTTCACGAACGTCGCGACGGACGGAACTTTCGCGGTGAAAGAGCAAGCCCTCAGCTGGTCGTACGGTCGCAAGGTGGTCGACCATGTTTCGATCGGCACGGCGCTGCGCAAAATTACCCGCAGCGTGGATACGTCGTCTGACTCGAGCATGGCGGCCGACTTGTCCGCGCTGATTGATATGAAAGATGGCAATCGCCGCATCGGCCTTTCCATCCGCAACGTCTACGCCAAGGTCTCGGGCGATACGTCAGACTCCATGCCGCTCGTGTTTAGATCAGGGATTTCCGATCAATATTTCAAAAAACGATTGTTGCTCGCTCTCGACCTCGATAAAAGCGTTCAAGCCAATTTTGGATTACATGGTGGTGGGGAATTCGGATTTACGAAAAATTTTAAGGGCCGCTTCGGCGTTCAAGCGCATCAAGGTGAAGGGTTGGGTGAGACGGACGTGGGCTTTGGTTACACCTTCAAATCCCTGACGCTCGACTATGCCCTCGGCTTGCACACCCTGGGCACCTCGTCACGCATCGGCCTCACCTGGCGATTCGGTCGCTCCGTGCTCGAACGCCGCGAAGAAAGCGTTCACAATATCGTGCAGAAGGCTTATGCGGCGGCGCAAACGGGCAACTTCCTTGTGGTGCAAGAGCAATTGCAAGCGGCGCTTGACGTTGACCCGTCCGATCGCAACGTGCAGCAGCTGGTCGAGAAATTCCAGAAGGTCATTGCCTCGGTGCCAAGCGCCATGGGCAATGATGAAGTCGCGACGATGATCCGCAAGGGTGTTTTGGCCTACGTCAATAATAATTTGAAGGGCACCGTCGCCGCGTTGCGCCAGGCCTATTACAAGGACCCGAAGAACGAAAAACTGCTCTCGCTCCTTAATAAGGTAGAAGCCGAAGCCAGCATGGACAAGACGGAGGCCCCGAAGGGCCCCGAACTTTTCAGCCCCGTTGATCAGAAAGTATTCGATGCGCGACAGGCAATCCTCGAAGGGAAATACGACGTCGCGATCAAGAAATGCCAGGACATTCTCGACTTAAACGCTAGCGACGTCACGGCCCTGAAAATTATGGGTTCGGCTTTCTTCCTCCTCGACGATCACATCCGCGCCCGCAAGCTTTGGATGCGCGTCCTTGAGGTCGACCCCAACGACAAAGAAATCCCAGAGTTCATCAAACAGCTACGGCCGGAGTAACCATCCCTCCTCCCAGACATTCCTTAGCCAGGACCCATCATCGCCTTTTTTGAACCGACCGTTTGACAGCCGATAGGCCCCGGCTTACGGCCTGCCGGGGAACGAGAGCTCCCCGTCACAGCTGATTTTTGAAGCGAAAGGCCTTTACTCATAAACGAGTTGATTTCCAGCTCCCACCGATCCAGTCCACCCCGGTCCCTGTCAGTTGTAAATTAAACCTTGAATCCGCGTTAAACCCGACTAAACTTAGCGAGCGTTCAGGAAACCATGGCTTTTACCGATAAATTTCGTTCTATGCTGGGGAAAAAAACCGATCCCAATGCGGCGACACCGGACACGCCGCCGCATGGCCGGACCCCGCCGCCCACGCCCTTGCCACCACCGCGCAAATCATCAAA
>JBBQYF010000208.1:0-5284 GCA_038208955.1 Elusimicrobiota bacterium | reverse complement strand
CGCTTACGGACTTCCGCTTCAGTCATGGAAAAATCGATAAAAGCCGCGTGACCATTCAAATGTTTGATGCGTAAACGAGGCGCGTCGTCGCGCCGTGATAGAATGAAACTAAACCCTCCTTTCATCCTGCGCCGGGCAGGTCCGTAATCGATACCCAGTCTCGAGAGGTCATATGGCAAGTTGAAACCAACGATGGTTGCCCCAAGTGGGTAGGCTTTTCCGAGGAAGGTGGTCTCGACAAACTCATCGCGGGTCATGACAAAGATGCGTTCGTCGACTATCTTTCGACGCATCGCGTCGACCACCTCATGAATGGTAGCTATTTCCTGCACCGTTACATTCTGCGGATCGTAGAAGACGCCTTGCTCTCGAAGATTCCCGCTACGTCGAAGCTGGTAGGTACCAAACCGGAGTCGTTGCGATTGATCGGTTGTTGTTTCCGTATCAAATATCAGCACCCAATCGGACGGCAATAACTCCGACTTATCCTGTACGTCTGCCTTCGCCTTTTTACGTTCGACAAACGCCCTAAGCAAAATTGTGAGCCGGTCGACGGGAACGTCGCTTTTTGAATCCGGTTGCTTCCGGTCGACCGGCTCATTCCAACGTTTCTGCTTTGCGGCAGCTTTCGTCAACCGTCCCAGTTCCCGTGTTCGCCAACGTTGCGCAACCAACGACTCAATAACTCCAGGGAGTCAGCCGCATTTAGGATGACGCGTCTAGCTTTTTCCAACTGACTTTCCGGATTTGGCCCAACAGGTGAATGCTCCATAGCTTGGAGTTCGGTCCTTTCGTCGTGGCAGTTTGCGCAAATCAACCAGACCTGGTCGCCATATTTCCAGCCAGATAAATGATCGATCCGAAGACAAACCACCCGTTTGTCGCCGCAGATCGCACATTTGGGATCATTAAATCCAAGCCGTCTGAAATGATTGCGGCGGCGCTTCTCACGGGAAATTTCGCGTTCATAATCATCCATGACGGGAACCTCCCGCCTGCGCTACGTTCTTGTAGATTTCGAGGAAGTGCAGCTCGCCAGCGCTATCGAGCCTGCGGAGTGTATTAGGGCGGACCTCCAACGGAAAATATTTCCTGGAGACGTCACGGACACCTTTTCCGACGAACGGTGTCAAATGGGAGCGGTCATTGCTGCCGAGGAACCGATTTACCGCATTCCAGTAATAACCGATGAAGCTCGCCTGATCGTAGGATACGGTAACCCATCGGAATTTTGCGCGGGAGCATATCGCTAGCTCCAGAGGCCGATGGTCAACAATTTGCCAACGACGCCCCTTGCGGCTTGCTTCAACGTTTTGTGCGATGTAGCGGCGTAGACGTTCTCTTGAAATTCCCTCGGCTTTAGCCGCTGATTTTAGCGTCTCGCCGTTTTTCATGCGGCGAACGGCCCGCTCGCGCGGATCGTTTAGATCAATCTCCGAACCGCTCGATTTTGGCATTTCGCTGACGCGAAGATGGCCGCGAGCCTGTGATTTACTCTTACCGCTCTCTAGACCTCTCGCGATGCGGCGTCGGTATTCCTGCCGGTAATTCCGCTTTTTGCGCTGCCGTTCCTGCCGCTTTAATCGCTTTTGCCGCTTCATAGCTTGCTCCCTTCGTTGTGGGAGCGCGAAGATGATGCGCGCGAATCACGGAAAACGGCGTTTTGCGGGGAGCCCTTGGACCCAACCGCTCAGCCATCGGACTGGCTTACCTGGGAGCAGCTGTCTGCTTGCCTTGCTGCGAATGGCGTCGACGTTAGCGAACGCCAATTGGAGCGCTGGCGGAACGAAGGAGTGTTTCCGCCCGTGTGTCAGGTGCAGCTGAAATATCAAGGCAGCGTGACTTATTTCCCCCCGGGGTCATGCGAGCAGGCGCTAGAGGTCCGCAAGCTGCTCGGGGAAAATCGAAAATTTGAATATGTTGGTTGGGAATTATGGTGGGGCGGATTTTGGGCTGGTGAAAAACATTGGAAACCGGCGCTGCAAAATAAAGCCTTGCAATTGGATGGCCATCTAAAGCGGCTTAAGTTGCAAGTTGACAAAGATGAAAATTCGAATTCGAAAAAATCGTTATTCGATCAGGCCGCGTCTCGGGTCGACAAGTCAAATTCGTCAAATATAATCATGTCACGCGTCCTTGCTCGGGTTGAGCTTGGAAAGCTTGCCACGGTATTTCGAGTTATTCTCGGGACGGCAACCGGGAAATTCGATGAATTTGAACCCGTCACAAAGGATATTCGAACGGAAAATGAAATCAGCGCCGGAATAAAGGAAAAATCGCCCGACGAAACTCAATTAGTCAAAGCCATGGACTTGGGTCAGTCGGAAAAAGATTCGATACTAGGTCAAAGATTTCATTTCACCCGTGCTCTGCTACCAGCGTTACGGGACATTTCCACGGCCATGCGTACCGGCAAGTTGGTCGACGTAATTCAATATCCAGAGGAGGAAATAAAAAATGCTAGGGACGATGTACGTAACGCGCTGTCGATAGCGCTCGCCCTTCATGAAGCCACCGAGTGGATTTACGGGCGAGAGGCTTTTGGATTGAGATTAGGCGCTTGGATTGCCAAAAAAGCGGCTCCGGGAGTGAAACGCGCATTGGTCCTTGTTTGGGTGAAATATAGAAGAGCATCATCGATCCCATATTCCTCAGCCGAAATTGCCTCATTCTTGGATCAAGCAGAAATCATCCGTAACCAGTCCCTGCAGCTCCGCAAATTAGCCAAAAATGACCAGCGTTTTGCGTCGGTTCTGACGATAAAAAAGCTGCGACAAGCCTGTAGGGATCAAAATTCACTTAATAAGTTTATTAAAGAATTACAAGCTGCTACAAAGGGTTAGATCTAACTAGGGAGGCTGCCCTGAGCGAACGCTCAATTACCGCCGGTGACGATATTGCGTGGGCTGAACGCTCGAATTATTGGACCGAGTTGCCAACCCAATCCAAACACCGGGGACGACCACCGCGGCATATCCATCGCCCTCTGGTCTTGACCGGACACGGGATGCGGCTTCGGGTCCACCAAGGCACGCTGCTCGTTAAAGGCGGTTTTACTCACTATCCGCAAGCTGTCGAGGAGCACCGATATTTCCCCGGCGACCGCGAAATGCCGTCCCGTATTGTCGTTGTTGACGGCACCGGCAGCATTACGTTCGATGTGCTGTCGTGGCTTTCGGAACGGAATATTCCGCTTATTCGAATTGATTGGCAGGGAAATGTTACGACCGTAGTTAGTAACAATTATGGTCCCGATCCAAAGCGCGTCCGGACGCAATTAGCGGCTCAGCAAAATGACCATGCATTGAAAATTGCAGTTCGGCTGATCACGGAAAAATTCAAAAATTCGATTGAGGCCCTCAAAGTACTTCCGCACTCGGGCAACAAATTGCGGGCAATTACAAAACAAAAACGGGAAATTCAGGAATTAGCGGAAAATCCGCCAAAAACAATAAATGGCTTGCTTGGCGTCGAAGGTCGAGCGGCATTTTCTTATTTCCTAGCTTGGCAGAAGACCCCGCTGCAATGGAAGGGCCTTGGTCGTCGTCCAATCCCCCAAGATTGGCATCAAATTGGCCCGCGCACATCCGCAAACGGAAAGGTTGGTGTGAACCGACATGCATCGCATCCTATCAATGCGATGTTAAATTACGCGTATTCCATTTTGGAAAGCCACATCAGGACCGCCCTCGTCACGGAGGGATTTGATCCAACAATCGGATATTTGCATACCTATCAGAAGGATCGAGCTGCACTAATTTTTGATTTGATGGAGCCAATGAGACCGGTTGTAGATTGGTACTAGAGTTCGTGCAGTCGCATACGTTTCAACGAACGGACTTCACGCTTCGCAGTGACGGCGTGTGCAGGCTCAATCCGGAGATGGCACGGCATATTGTTGGACTGCTTGACTCGAAATTGTCTGGAACGGATATAGTTAGCATACCACATCTATTGACGTGGCGCGCTTAACCCTTCTCCAGAATTGATCAGGACCGGCGTTGCCATCAGCATCGAGTTATGCATCTTTAAACGCAATCACCGGGTTCGCCGATAGTGGTGCTTACCAGGGTTCCTAACGGAGCCCCAGCACATGGCCCGCAGTGGAAGCCGACAACCTCGCCTGTCAAAGCAGGAATGAGAAGATGTGGTCGGACGGCGTCCCCGTCGACCCGAGCCCGACAATCGATCAAGCCATCAACGGGGGTTTCCCATGGCTGGAGATCGAATGCTCGCGATGCAAGACGCCGCGCGATGTCGATCTCTGCGCGTTGCGACGACATGCGTGCACGATCTCGCGGCTGCCAGAGGTGCCGGAAGGCCGGTAAGTGCCCCTAGCCACGCTGTTCCAACTACGCCGCACCGCAGACATCAGCCAGCGATTAGAGCCGCGAGGCATTTCGCCGTGTAACGCAGGTGAAGGAGCCGCCCTCAAGCATCAAGTGTGTGCGAGCTTGCGCCCGCCCGTATGGAACTATGCGGCCGAGCAATTACCCCGACCGTCGTCACCCCTTACGTGGCAGCGGAGTAAACTCCGCCGGTAGCTGTCTTGAGCGGCCCCTCCGGGATCATTTCTACATGCTTAGTAGACTGCTCTCAACTCCTTCTTTCGGAGGTGATTTAGCAAATCGATCTGTTTCCAGTTTACGAACCACGGGAAACGCTCAAACTCAGCCACGAGCACATTCGAGTAGTAAGAACTTGACACCTCCAGCTGCCTTAAAAGCGCTAATGCGCAATCCCGCCGAAACATTTTCGATAAGAATGGACACGCAATCAGGTCTATCAAAAAGTGCGCATCATGCGAAACTCTCCTTGGCATCGCCGTTGGCAAGAACTGTTTACCTAACTTGTCTTCGACCTCAATTATGAATTCGGGATCGGTCGAGCCGAAATAGAACAACAACGAAATGATCGAAAAATAATCTACGTTTTCATCATCAACCACGCGCCTTCGGATGTTGTTTACGTTGGTTCTGTAATTTGGCGGCAATTCAGTAGACGCCAGAATAATGTTCAACATCTCAATGGGAACGCATTCGGTCATGGCGATACTCGATAAGCTCGGGTTCGTAACAACTTCCTGGATAAGTATCCGAACCCTCTCGTAAATGTATTCCGCTGTCTCCGGCAGATTATCTTTAGGGCACCTCGAACAATGACGATTTTGTCGTTGGAGATCCCGCCGCTCTGGCATGACGCTCGTTTTCACTGTTGATTTTTCGCGGAAGCTGTTGCGTTTGCGCGATCTGCGCCCCGTTTTATGCGTACCGGCCCCACGACT
>JBBQYF010000207.1:0-5321 GCA_038208955.1 Elusimicrobiota bacterium | reverse complement strand
TACGGAGCGCCGGCTCAAGTGGTGATCATTCGCACCACGACAAGTTGCAGCCAGATGCAATACGGAATTGTGGACCCCAACCAATTCCGCTTATGAACGGTCGGCTTCTTTGCGTCGCGGCATGGCTGAGCGCGAGCGCATCGGCGACTTCTATTCCCACATTGACGCTCGACGCGCCAGAGAATTACGTGACCCTCGCTCTTTATGACGCGGTTCATGACGTGGGCTATTTCGCCACCGGTGAGAGTGATTTTCGGTACTCGCTTGAGATGGCTTCGACAACGCTCGTGCGAGTTCGGCTATCGGATTTTCAACGCACGGGCTCGCTTACCTTGCAGGCCGGAGAAAACGCCGTGGCGGCCGGCATTGCGATCCCGACGGCACGTTCGCTTATTTGGGAATTTACGGAGATCCCAATCGGAATGTGTCGGGCCAGATTGTTAAAATTGATTTGACTCATTTTAAACGAGCCGACTCCGTCTCCCTGGGAAAGGATAATTATGGAATCAGCTCTGCGCTCTTGGGCCCCGGACGACTGTCTTACTGGGGAACTCTCTACGGAAGTTTGATCGCCGTTCAATTACCGTTTATGACCATTGGGGGGGCTCTCACTTTGCAACGCGAGGACAATGCCTTTTTAACTGGTGTTCTAGATTCAATCGGCCGTTATGCCTATTTTGGCACCGCTTCGGGTAATATCATGAAAATTCAGTTGGCAGATTTTATCCCGGCCGGCAACTCAAGCAACGGCAATTCTACAGGGGGATTTAAAACGGCGCTGCTTGATCCTGCGGGAAATTTCGCTTACTTCGCGACTCAAGGATCGCCGGCGCGCGTGATTCGTTTAGCCCTGGCCAATTTTCACCCCCAGGCATCCGTCGACTTCCTCGAAGGTGAAAATAATGTTGTATTAGGATTTGTCGATAGACCGAGGAACCGCGCAATATTCGTCACGGGGGGAGTTCCCGGGTATCTCGTAATGGTTGATTTGGATCACTTTGAACGCACTGGACATGAAGCGCTCTCACCAGCGCTCGGCGCGGTACATTGCGGCTTTTATTCACCTCGTCAACAGGCCCTCTTCCTGGGGGTTGGCGAAGCGCCCGCGCATATTGTCAAAATACTCCTTCCCATCTAGCAAGACCGTTTTTACAATTTTGTGAAATATAGACAACGGTCATCGGTGAGTACGCAAAATGGTCGGCAGACTACCGAAATAATTGGCTGAAAAAACGCGCTGATTGGTCAGTACCTCAATAATTCCTCAATTTTACTTTACTTGCCTTTGTAGATCTTAACGTCTTCAACCGACTCTTGCGAACGTGCCCCAGATTAGGCAGGCTAAAGTCGCCGCAATGCTTCGCTAGGGGGAGAATATGTTACGAACAGGACTGGTGCTTTTCGGTAGCTGCTCAAGCGCGGTGTTCTTGCGTGTAGCCGGCTGGGCAACTTTTGGCGGACCGGAAACGAAATGGATCTGCTTAGGCGGCCTCTCTGTAGCGTTTATGTTTTTTTCCTACACGTACCTTCGCCATGGTCTGCTAATCAAAAACCGCCTTGAAGCGTTCCAGAATCCGCATCGTTTGACGCGTTATTTGTCACGTCAGGCGCAGGCCTTCCGCTAACGCATCGCGGTTCATAATTGCTAAACTCAGGCCATGAATTTTGTTTCTCACGGCTTGTCACTTTCGTACGAGGAACATGGGCCCGTCGACGCTATTCCCGTTCTTCTTATCCATGGTTTTCCGTTCAGCCGCCAAATGTGGCAACCCCAAGTCAAGGTTCTGGCCGGTCAATACCGGACCATTACTTTCGATAATCGCGGTCATGGTCAGAGCGAGGTCGGGGACGGACAGTACCCGTTTGAGTGGTACGTTGACGATGTTATCGCGCTTTTAGATCATTTGAAACTCCAGACAACGGTCGTCTGCGGGCTTTCCATGGGTGGGTACGTTGCGCTGCGTGCCCTCGAACGATTTCCGGAACGATTCATTGCGGCGATACTCTGCGACACGCGAAGCGAAGCCGATACCAACGAGGCCAAAATAAAGCGAGCGGCGGCCGTAGGCACCATTAAGGAAAAAGGGGTCGCCGTATTTGCTGAGGCCTTTTTGCAAAGTGCTTTTGCACCGAGCAGCTTTCAAAAGAATTCCAACTCCATTGAGTTCATTCGGCAGATCATTAATGCGAACACACCGCTCGGTATTTCCGGGACGCTGCTTTCGATGGCCGGACGAACCGATACAACTGAATCGCTCAATCGTCTGCATCTCCCCGTTTTAATTATGGTCGGTGACAAGGATACCATCACGCCGCCGTCGGCCGCCCAGGCCCTACGAGGGCGTATCCCCGGCGCCCGACTTGAAATCATTCCAGAGGCCGGCCATTTGAGCAATCTAGAAAATACTCGTGATTTTAATCACCACCTGCTGGCCTTTTTATCCACGCTAAGCGCATAGTTACTTCCCAGTGCTATAATTTTAGGCGTCCGAAATGAAAATTACTCTCAATGGCGACCCCAAAGAGCTGCCGGCCCCTTGGTCGGTGCAGCAACTGTTGGAGCATTTACAGATTCCGGGCGGCAGAGTCGCTTGCGAGATTAACTTGAAGATCATTAAACGCGCGGCCTACCCGAACACGATAATTCAGGAAGACGATGTCGTCGAAGTCATTCAGGCCATCGGCGGAGGATAAATTATGCAAGATTCGCAGTTGGTTATCGCTGGCGTGACGTACAAATCCCGTTTGATCCTGGGGACAGGGAAATACAAAACTTTCGAATTGATGCAGGCGGCTCTTATCGCCGCCGATCCCGGGATGGTTACTGTGGCGATTCGCCGGGTTGACCTCAAGGACCGCTCATCACAATCGTTCTGGAATTATTTACCAAAAGGTCTTCCGATTCTTCCCAACACCGCCGGTTGCTACAACGCCGATGATGCCGTCCGAACGGCCCGGTTGGCCCGCGAAATGCTGGACACGCCGCTAATTAAAGTTGAAGTCATTGGCGATCCGAAAAGTTTATTTCCTGATGTTGAAGGGACCCTGCAAGCCACGCGTATTCTCGTCAAAGAAGGGTTCACGGTGCTTCCCTATACAAGCGACGATCCGATTATTGCCCGCCGGCTAGAAGAAGCCGGCGCCGCGACCATCATGCCGCTCGCTTCTCCGATCGGTAGTGGTCAAGGCATTTTAAACCCCCTGCCCGTGCGATTCATTCTTGAACAATGCAAAGTGCCGGTAATTATCGACGCTGGTGTCGGCACCGCCTCAGACGCCGCTTTAGCCATGGAATTGGGCGCGGCGGGTGTCCTCATGAACACGGCTGTCGCCGAAGCACAAGATCCCGTCATGATGGCTCGCGCCATGCGCTTGGGTATCGAAGCTGGTCGGCTGGCTTATTTGGCCGGTCGTATGTCAAAGAAGTTTTCTGGATCGGCATCCAGTCCAACGGTTGGGTTGAGTACTCCGGCTTCGCGAACCCCGCAGTGATGCCCTTTGGATAGATCAACGGGCGACCGTCTTGTCGCTGTCGATCTGCTGCGCACGCTGAGTATTGCTATCGTCCTTTCCGCTCATCTGGCTTTTACCCGCAATTTAGTTAACCCGCAATTCGCTTATAGGGACAGCCAAACACCCTCCTGGCACCTCTTCGCACAGAATGGAGGTTATGGCGTCTCGATTTTTTTTGTCATTTCCGGGTTTTTGATCACGCGCATCCTCATGCTGGATAAAACGCCGATGCTTGGGCATGCCGTACAACGCTTTTACATTCGGCGCGTGGCACGCATCCTGCCCTTACTTCTTCTCGTGACCCTTGTCGGAGCGGGGATGTATTGTGCGCCTGCCAAATCCCTTCAACGATTACGCCTGATCTACTATTTTCCACTGGGGAGCCATTTTCTCTGGGTTTCGATTGCTACCTTTTGGTTCAATTGGTATCGGATTTTAACGGAACAGCACCTTAATGCTTTCGGATTGCATTGGGGAATTCTGTGGTCGCTCTCCGTGGAGGAGCAATTTTATCTCCTGTACCCGCTCTTTGTAAAACATTTGAGGTCGCTGCGCCGCCTCGGTATGCTGCTCTTGGCGGTGATCATCCTCGGATCTTGCTTTCGGGTGTGGATATGGTTGATACGACCGGACAACTACCTTTTAAGTCTAACGGGATCGGTGGGTGACTTTGACCAAATCGCCATGGGTTGCTTGCTCTACATTGTCTGGAACCGCTACGCGAAGCACTTGCGCCAAAATAAGATATTTTCTGCCACTTTGGCGGTGGCTGGCCTCCTGCTGATGGCGACAATATTTATCAAAACGAGTCTGTACACGAGCGCTCACCGGACCTTCGGTCCGACTCTGATAGTTTTAGGTGCATTTCTTTTTTTGCTCGGGATCCTGGCGTTTGATATCCCGCAAAACCGTCTGTCTCGAACGCTTTGTCTTCCTGGAAAAGTCAGTTACGGGATGTATGTCTGGCATCCCACGGTTTTATACTTCTGTTGGAATTACATCGGCCAAAATAATCCTTGGTTAGCTTTCTCGAGCTTTTTTATTTTGACGACAATATTTTCGCTCGCCAGTTACACTTTCTTCGAGAAGCCGACCAATCGTTGGGTTCGGAATTTTTTTGGTCGGGCCGATTCTCCTTCCCATGCCCTACGTTAACTCAGGGTGGTGCCGCGTCTTATTTTGGAGCCTCTTGCTGGCGGCGGCTGGACTGTATTTAGCGTTTACACCAGCCTTTTTCATTGGATCTTTTAATGATGATTCAGCTTATCTCCTGTTAGCAAGATCGATATTACACGGCCGGTTCGTAATGTCCTACGTCCCACAAGAACCGCCCATGACGCTTGTTCTACCGGGTTATCCTCTTTTTCTGGCACCCTTCACAGCCCTGTTCGCCCCGCATTGGCCATGGATGAAATTAACCACCATAATGCTGTCGCTGGGCTCCCTAGCGCTGATGTGGTGCTTGGTCGAGGAATGGATCGACCAACCGGTTTATGCATTTGTGAGCCTGGTGTTATTTGCTTTTAATCCCTGGACGGCTCTCTACTCCGGCGCTTTGCTGAACGATCCCTGTTTTCTATTTTCGGTTTTATTGGCATTCTATTTTCTGAAGCGGAGCATCGCGCCAGACGGTAGTGGTCCTTTCGCATACGCCCTTGGTCTAGCTCTTGGCTGGTGTGCGTTGATTCGGCCCAATGGAATCCTCATGTGGGGGACGGTGGCTTTCGTCCTCTGCTATGGCCGACGCTGGCGACTCCTCCTGATCGCCTCAGGAATCTCGGGAACTCTATTCTTAACGTGGGCAATAC
>JBBQYF010000206.1:0-5322 GCA_038208955.1 Elusimicrobiota bacterium | reverse complement strand
ACAATGCCGTAAACAATCGAAAGCCCAAGCCCTGTTCCCTGGCCTATCGGTTTTGTCGTAAAAAACGGATCAAAAATTTTGCCGATAATCTCTGGCGGGATTCCGCTACCGCTGTCGCGGACCGAGAGGGACAAATATTCTCCGTCCCTCTTTAAGGATACGATGATCTTTTTCTGAGGCGATTTCTCCAGGGCGTGTTTCGCATTCGTGACTAAGTTGATCACGATCTGCTGAAGCTGATTGCTGTTGCCGGTCATCCATAAAGCGTCCTGAGGATATTCTTCATGCACATCGATCCCCGTTACGGACATCCCATAGCGTAAGAGATCCATCGTTGTTTGCGTGACAACAGTAAAATCCAGGGGCTCTTTCCCAGCATCGCTTCGACGGCTGAAATGCAGAAGATTTTGGATTATCGTCTTGCAGCGCTGGCTTTGAGCATGGATGGTTTCAACGTCTTCCCGTTGCTGGGAGGTCAGCGAAGAATCATCTCTTAAAAGTTGCGTAAATCCCAGAATCCCCGTCAGTGGGTTGTTGAGCTCATGAGCGACCCCCGCGGCGAGTTGACCGATCCCCGCTAATTTCTCCGACTGTCGAATGGCTTCTTTTAATTTCTTGCTATCCGTCAGGTCGCGAGACACCCCAACCGTCATAATAACGTTGCCATCGTCACCAAGAATTGCCGCTTTGACGGTGTTAAAATGGCGCACTTGTCCATCATGGCGAGTCACCCGCTCATCAGGAATCTCGAGCATCTTGCCTGTAGTGAAGACATAAGCGTCATCTTTCACGTACTGCTCTGTGTAGTCCGGATCATTGATCGGGGAATCAATGATGCCCTGAAGCTGATCATTTGTCATGCCATAATAGTCCCGAAACGCTTTGTTCGCCCACAGAACCCGAGATTTCGGGCCCTTGCATAAGATCATATCGACGATCGAATCAAGAATTTGCCGGTACATTTTCTCGGTAGACCGCAGGGAACTTTCGGCCTTGTTACGAACGATGTATTGGCCGAGCACGGCTCCGGCGGCGCCAACGACCTCCAATACTTCTTTATCCGAGGAAAACTTCTGGGCGGAGAAGAGCTCAACGATTCCTACAATGTCCTCCCCATCCTGTATCGGAAATGCGAAACTGGTTAAAAGCCCACATTTTATCGCTGCCGTATTGCGTTCGAGATGGTTCTCCGCGGCGATATCTTCAATCCAGGCCGGTTTGCCGCAGGCCCACACCCGGCCAGGCAGTCCTTCATCCTTTCTAAATTGGTAACGTTGCGTAAGTTCTGTGAATTCTCTCGTATGAATGGTTCGATGTTCAAAACTTTGCTCGCAACGGAGAATGTCCATTGTTGGATCGACTAACCAGAGATAGGCCGTATTCCATTGAATCTTTTCGCAAACGGCTGCCAGTACCTTCTCAATGGATTCTTTCATGGGGGAAGAACTGGCCAGTATCCGGACAATCTCATAATGAAGAATGAGACTTTCCTGGCTTTTCTCTAAAGCCAATGTTCGCTCGCGGATTTTTTCTTCAATTTCTCCATTGACTGCTTCCAGGCATGCCTGGGCCGCGGACCGATCTCTTGTATCTTTTAGGCTTTGTAAGATGGAAATAATAAGAAATACATCCTCGAAGACCACCCAGAGGGTATGTTCTACCGAGCGCCAAGGTGACGCCATCAGCACCCCATAGACGGATTGGCTCCAGAAGGCTCCTCGCAAAAAGTGATCAAGCGCAACGACGCCAGAAGCCGTGATCAGGACGGGCCAGTCTCTATAAAATGATAAAAACGCCAATGATCCAAAAACATGGAAATGCGTCTCGATGCGGCCGCCAGAAAGATGGATAAGCAGTCCCGACATCACCATCTGGCCGATGGCCATAATGTGGCGTGTTGAACGAAATCCAGGCCGCCAGAAGGCAAGTGCCGCGGGTAAGGAGGTGAGTAGCCCGCCCAGAAAAATCGCCATCCAGACATGCAAGTGAATATGGCTCGTCGCGCCTTCCCAGGAACGCGGCGATACGAAGAGGGCCATAACGATAGCGCCGAGCCACTGCAGGCACATCAAAATCGCAAAGGATTTGTCCGTGCGCTTAAAAATAGTCAAAAGCTGCTGGTTATAAATATTGTTGATGCGATTTTCTTTACCGATGGTCATTTTTTTAATCCGCAGCCAAATACAGGCGTGTTGTTTCGCGGTGCCCGCCCGGTTTTTAGGAGCGAAACGATTGCGTCCCGCCCATCGCTGTCTCCGCTATGGCCCCGAAATGCGGTTAGGCCTCCCTCAAAAAGCAGTTCGCCTTGGGGACTGTAGACAAGGGTTTGGCCCGAGGTAGAAGCGCCGAATCGGAGGGCTTCGGTGCCATCAAAATCGATTCTGGCCTGAACCCCGGGAATTTCAGCGACACTTTTCCAAAGGTCGGTTTCAACCCACTCGACCCCGAATGCCCGTGGTTTATAAAACAATACATACGCTTTTACCCGTTCTCGTCCCTGTGTCATTAGCCTGGCTAGCTCGTCGATGCTGGACCGAGAGCAGGGACATTGAGGATGGACTATCATGACCAGTGTGAGGGTCGTGAAGCTGGGCTGAATCGAGCTCGATGAGGGCCAGCGGCGAGGCGCCTCTCCGTTTTTTCCGGGCGTATGCTGGTAATTCCACAAAACGCTAAGGCCTATCACCACGCCGGAAGCCCATAGGCCGCCCGCTAGGAACAGAGGCCATCGATAACGGTTGGAATCGGGCAGGGACACAACGGCTTTCTATCAGCCGGCACATCACAGCTCAAGGAAACAATATGTGAACTGAAGGGAGGGTTGGGTTATGCCGCGGCTTGAGGGGAAATCCATTGAAAACCGACTCGAGGAACGGTGCGGAGCCACAGCGCGGCCCTAGGCCCCAATTTTTGACGGATGCGCCGAAAATGCACGTCGAGTGTTCGGGGATTGATCCCGCTATGGGCAGTATTCCAAACCTGAAGAGCCAGGGCATCCTTTGATATGACCTGAGGAGCTTGTGCAACCAGGCACTTAAGAAGCCCGAACTCTTTTGGAGAAAATGCCGGTACAGGGCGGCCGTTAAAAAGAACTTTTCTTGTCATAGGCTCTAAGTGCAGGGGCCCAACTTCCAAAACTTGGCCCTTAGGGGCGAGATCTAGAGAGCGGCGCAAGAGGGCCCGAACGTGGGCTAGCATTTTCTTACTATCAAATGGCTTCGCCAAAAATCCGTCAGCACCGCCATCCAAACATTTCGCTTCTAAGCCATCACCATCACGTCGCGTCGTCATTAAAATCGGAACGTGCCGAGTCGTGGGCTCAGAACGGAGAAATGAACATATTTTTTTGCCGGAAATGCCAGGGAGGTCGAGATCCAAAAGCACCAGGTGGGGTGTCTCATGCTCGATGAGGCGCATACCTTCGGCACCTCTGTGAGCCACGACGACTTCGTAGCCTTGGCGTTCCAGTAATCGGCAAAACAACGCGTTTACTTCCGAAACCTCATCGATGATGAGAATGCGTGCTCTCATGTTAACGCGACCCCCACTTATCCTCTTCCAGGACAATAAGCCGGTCTGTTTACAACTCGTTTCGTTGACAGCAAAGCGCTGTCCTGTTATCTTCCCTTTATGACAATCTCAAAGCAGCCAATCAGTATTTTTGCCATTGATGATGAGAAACCCATACGCGACTTGCTTCAACGCGCGCTCTCAAATGCGGGCTTTAAGGTAAAAACTTTTGCTGACGGTCGCGAGGCCTTGGCCGCCATGGCCAACGATCCTCCGGCGCTGATTCTATTGGACGTCAGCATGCCGGGAATTAGCGGAATTGATACGCTGACCTTGCTGAAGCAGCAATACCCAAGCATTCCAGTTTTTATGCTAACGGCAGTCTTTGATTTAGACACCATGACGCTAGCGACCGAGAAAGGAGCGTTCGATTATCTCCTCAAGCCGTTCGACATCCCTGTCCTTATCGAGCATCTTCAGAACTACGCTGCCCGTCACATAGAAAAAGCCGCTTAAGCTGACCCCTTGTCTGCCTGTAGAAGACGATTCTAGCCTACTTGGACTTACCAGTCGAACCACTAGAACTGCTCCCTTCCGGCCTGTAGCGATCGTTCTAGATTAATTTAAGCTCCTGATTTGTCATGAACTTAGAGACAGCTCTCTGCAAAACGCGCGGGCTAATTTCAAGCACGATAGCGCACCCGTGGGCTTGAACTGGACTTCGCCAAGAAGGATACCTGCGATCAGGAGCGGAATGCCCCATTTCGGCAGGCTACAAGTTTCGTCGATACCACATTATCCCTATTCGTTCTCCTCTAGAATCAGCACGGTTTTACAAAAAATAGATTTCGGTTGGAGGTCATCTTCCTGTGACAAGGGCGCAATATTATTGACAACAATCGCCAGTATAAAGCACGATGAAGGCACACGCTGAAGTTGGCTGCTAAGGCAGCCGGCGCGGGGGACCCAAAGAAATAGGTTGTCATGACCTAGGGGCGAATCTCGAATGAGTAGGGCGATAAGCCCGAGCCCGACAGCTAACCTCGTAAGCTCATATCCAGGAGAGCGCCAAAGTGTCCTGCGCTTTGGCGTTTTAATTTATGCCTTTCTTTGCCGGCTTTAAATTCCCAAACGTCAAGCGCTTGCTTTTCGGAAAACCTCGCGACATCAACGACCCCAAATTGTTCCACAACGTTTCTCTCGTTGCCTTCCTGGCGTGGGTGGGTCTCGGAGCTGACGGGCTTTCGTCGTCAGCCTATGGCCCCGACGAAGCTTTTCGTGCGTTAGGCGTTCATACGCACCTCGCCCTCTTTCTGGTTTTGATGACGGCCGTCACGATCTGTATTATTTCGGTTTCCTATTCAAAGCTTCTGGAATATTTTCCTGGGGGAGGGGGCGGATATCTCGTCGCGACGAAACTCTTGGGGAAAAAGATGGGCGTTGTTTCGGGTTGCGCCTTGCTGGTCGATTATGTTCTTACGATTTCAGTTTCGATTGCATCCGGCTGTGACGCCTTGTGGTCTTTTATTCCACCTCGCTATGGTCACCATAAACTGATCGTGGAATGCGCTATTCTGTGTTTTCTATTGCTCTTGAATCTGCGCGGCGTAAAAGAGTCCGTCATGTTTTTGGCACCGGTGTTTCTCCTATTTATTCTCACGCATATCCTGATGATTGGGTATGCCATCGGGGCGCATGCCAGTATCCTTCCAACGGTTATTGGCGGCGCGCTTCACGACTTTCATGGGTCGATAAGCTCTCTGGGTTTTGCTCCTGTGGCATTCATGTTGTTACGCGCCTACTCGATGGGGG
>JBBQYF010000205.1:0-5398 GCA_038208955.1 Elusimicrobiota bacterium | reverse complement strand
ACCAATCGCGTCGACGAAAGTGTCGAAATGTCCCTTCGCACTTGTTTTGAGAATTCCCGAGTGGGTAATTCCCGTGCCAGTATCCAGGTGGTAAGTGACTTGCTTTAAATGGCATCCTTCCGGAACGGCGGTGTCGCCGCGCAGATGCAGTCGCAGCGCGGGAATGTTGGAATAAATATTCTGCGTCGATTCAATGGTGAGAGTGGCGCTGGGAGGGCCGGCGCAAGCGACCTGAATAACCGACGATACCGGTTCCGACCATTCACTGAGATGATCGACCCGCCGTCCCTTTTCGCGAGACCCTGCCCGAACGCGCACCACGTAACTGTAGGATCCGAAGTCCAGGTCAAAATCCGTGAAAGCGGTCTCACGCACCAGCCAAGTTTTCCCATCGCCACGGCGCACTTCAAAACCAAAATCAGTAAAGAGCGGCACTTGCTCGGGTTGATGCCATTGCCAGTCGAGCGCGATCGCTCGCGTCGTTGCGACGGCTTGCAAATTAAATGGCGGGGGCAAATCAATAATGCCCTTGGCTTTCATCAGCGCCGGCGGCAGTTTCAACGGAGCGGCGGTTAAGCCGCGAGGGACGATCAGCCCGCAGGCCAGGAGAATAAGAATTTTTAATTTTTGGAACATCGCCCCATAGCCTCGAAGGTATTAAGGTAACAGAGCCGAAAGATCCGGATATTGCTCACGCAAACTGGGATCGAGTCCCATAGCATGGGAAAATGCCGTCAGCGCTTTGGAACGCAGTTTCGACTTCAGATAAACCCGGGCAAGATTGATCGATACTTCGGCATCGGCGGGGTCGATTTGCATGGAATCTTTATACAACGTTTCAGACCCGGGCAGATCGCCTTTTAGGAGAGCGAGATTGCCAAGATTATTGAAGGCCGCGGCAGCGCTTGAGGGATCCTTACGCGCTTTGTTGAAATTCTCTTTGGCCTCGTCGTACCGATGAAACTCAACAGCGATCAGGCCCAGCTGCAGCCAGGGATCGCCCGAACCATTGGCCGTCGCTGCTTGGTTGGCCGCGGCCACACTCGTTTGCCAGCGGAGATTGACGAGCGCTTTCCAGTCGGGAAGAAACTTGGCTTCGACGGCTTGGCGTGCCGGTGCTTTCGGGCCGCCGGCCATCTCGCGAAGCGTCGCGGGTTCATAGGTCTTCCAGGCTTCGTGAATGTCGATTGGCGTCACTTGCCCTTTGTCGGCCCACCGGTGGTATTCCTGCGCGCCCTGTTTCCAAGCGTCGAGAAATGGCGAGCCGAGCATCGTCGCTTCAAGGGGAATCCAATAGCTGCCCGCATAGCGAACCACTCGATCCGCCGGAAAGCCCAAGGCTTCTTGACTTCTCACACCCGTATCAAACATCAAAAACAAATGGCCCGGAGCGTCGAGTGCAACAGTCGTCACGGTTAGACTTTCCAAGACCGACGCCAGGAGCACAACAACATCGGCGCAATCGCCGCTTTTGCGAGCCAAGGTTTCGCGCGCGAATTGAACCGTATCGACGGTCGACGAATCCAGCGAAACCCGGTCGTAGGGATTATTCGGTCGCGGAACATAACTGATGCCATAGGTTCCCAGCCCTTCGAAAAGGGCCCACGCGCGCAAGAGGGGGGTCGGCACGGGAGCACTCTCGTGAGCATCGGCAAACGGCGTCACCGCACCGCGTGCAAAATCGATGACCGGTGGATCATTCGGCGTGACAAAGGCCGCGACGGTTTCTTTATTCAGCCAGCGGATGCTGTTTCGCGAATACAGTTTGAAGGGCAAGTTGCGATTGACCAGGCTTTCTTTGTCACCGCTCGTGAAAGCGAGCGTAATCTGTGCCTGAATGGGCGTCGTTTCGGACACGTCCAGTATTCGGTTGTTGAATGTCGGCCGCATCGCCACATCTTTTTCTTCACCCGCATGGAGCTCGGGAATGGAGATCTCGGATGGATAATCCATAAACCCCTGAATGGCGAAGCCCACCTTCAGTTTTTGAATCGGACCCAGGCCGTTGTTTTTAATCACCACGTGTCCTGCGGGAACCCGGCCATAGTATTTGTAATGGGCGGAAAAAATATCGTCGATCTGCGCGGAGACGATTTCAAGCCTTGGCCCCGTCAATGCCGAGGCCATGGCCTGCACGGCGGCGGAAGGTCCGCTCGTCGCGCCCTGCGCGCTTTGGGCCGCCACCATGTACGTAAAAGTCGTCTCTGCCGTCAGTTGGTCGTCGGTCCAAGCTGTATCGATCGTTTCTTTGACGCGTTGGGTGTCGCCCGTCGGCGAACTTCGGTAGACGATATAACGTGGGGGGAAGCGGGTGTGCACGGCATCCCACCGCAGCGCCACATAGCCTTCGCCCGTCGTGGCTGTAAGTCCCCCCGGCGGGGGCGGCAAGAGAGTGACATGAAAGCGTTGAATGCGGTTTTCCTCGGCGACAAAAAGGTCGCCGTGTTCACCGGTGGCCAGGCCGCGTGGTTTATTCAGAAAGCCTTCGGATTCCCCGACGCTACCGAACGCGCCGAGAAAAACACCCTGAGGATCATACGCCAGCACGCGTCCCCGCGGAACGTCGAGCACAAAAAGATTGCCTTCATGGTCGAGCGCAATTTGACGCGGCTCGACAAGCGCTTCCGGTCCGATTGATCCAAATTCGCGCAAGAACCGTCCGGTCGGTCCATAGACCAACACTTTATGATTCGCCGGATCGGCAATGTACAGGGCTTCTTTGTCGAGTGCAAGACTCGTCGGCATTTTCAAGAGTCCAAATTCACTGCCTTTTTCGCCGGCCGAAAATTGAAAGAGCCCTTGATGGTTAAATGTTTGAAAACGGCTGTTGCCCGTGTCGGCAACATACAAAACACCTTGTCCCGAGCAAGCCAGTCCTTGGGGATCGGAAAGTTCGCCCTCCGTTCCTTTAAAGAGGTGTTGGCTTTTCCCAAACTCGAGTAACAGCTTGCCATGGCGGTCGATTTTGATCACGCGCTTGTTTCCCGCGTCCGAGATGAAAAAACTGCCCGAGGCCGGGGCGATGGCTAAACCCGAGGGCGAACGCACGCCCGCAATTTTTTTTAAGTCCAGCGTTTGGACGATTTTACCGTCGGCGTCAAAGCTCGTAATGTCGGCTCGCGAAAACGACAAGGCGTGAACCAGTCCGTCGGCCGTGCAAGCCACCCGATCCGCGCCCTGTGGCAACAATAGACCGCGGCTGACTTGCAATCGCTGGGTAGGACTGCGGAACAGGGAGGGCAACGCGCTCGAGCGGTCCAGCGTCAATATCACGACGCGGTGGTTTTTGCTGTCGCCGACGTAAAGCGAATCGCCGTTCACGGCAACGCCAGAGAGCGATTTGAATTGACCGTCGCCAGAACCGGGCCGACCGAAGGTTCCGAGCGTATGGCCGGCCCCATCGAGTTCCCTGAATTGGCTGAGCGATCGGTCGGTGACATAGACGATTCCGCTTGCGGCGATCGCGATGTCGGTTGGCGCCGCGAAGCTTTTGGACCCGGCTTCGACGCCCGTAATCGATTTCAGCATCTGGCCTGCCGCCGACCATTGGTCGACCACATGGGATTTGGCATGCGAGGCGTAGATCTTTCCCCCCGCGTTTATGGCCAGACCGTCGATCGCCGAACCCGTATCGAACGCGTTGAGAAAAACACCGTCGCGAGAAAAAAGCTGCAGGCGCGACTGGTCTTTTTCACCGATAACCAGGTCGCCGTCGTGGCTGGCGGCTAAGGTCCAGGGCGTGTTGAATTGGCCGGGCCCGTTCCCCTTCTCACCGAAGGCGCCGAGCCATTTTCCATCCGCGGAAAATGCTTGGACACGGTTGTTGCCGCTGTCGGCGACATAGATTTGTCCGCTGCTGTCGATCGCAATTCCGTGGGGTTGCTGGAATTCGCCGGGACGCGAACCGCGTTTGCCGATATGTTGAAGAATCGCACCGTCGCGAGAGAAAAGCAGGAGTTCATGACTCTCCGAGTTCGTAACCCAAATGCGGCCGTCGTGATCCACCGCGACACCGGCGGGTGTAAAGGTTTTTGGCGCCGAGGCCAAGAGGACATCGGTTTTCAATTGGACGGAATCGAACGCCTGGGCTCGCCCGAACAGCAGACAACAGGCCGCAAAAAGGGCTAAAGGAAAGCGTCGATCAAGGGTGGAAGGTCGCTTTTGTGGCGCAAGCATCTAGCGCTGTTTAGCACGCTTTTTCGCCAATTGCAACGTGTTATGCAGGAGCATCGTGACCGTCATTGGACCGATGCCGCCGGGGACCGGAGTAATCGCTGAACACCTCAGTTTGACCGCGTCAAAATCCACATCGCCGCAGAGTTTCCCGGCCTCGTCGCGATTGATTCCGACATCGATAACAACCGCGCCTTCTTTAACCATAGAAGCGGTTACAAACCGCGGGCGGCCAATCGCGGCAATCAGGATATCGGCCTCCCGGCACAGCGCGTCCAGCTCACGCGTCCGCGAATGCGCCATCGTGACGGTGGCGTCTAAAGCCTGCAGCATCATCGCTACGGGTTTGCCCACGAGCTTAGATCGCCCGAGCACGACCGCGCGCTTTCCAGCGACGGCGATGCCCGAGCGCTCAAGCACCTGAATAACGCCATGCGGCGTACAAGACAGCGGAGACCGGCCCGACGCCATATCGGTCCAATTTTTGTATTCGAAGAGCTGGCCCAAATTGTAGGGGTGTAAACCGTCGGCGTCCTTTTCGGGGTCGAGGGCCTCGAGCGCCGGGGTGGAATCGGCATGACCGGGCAACGGGAGCTGAAGCAATATGCCGTCGACCGCCGCATCGGCAGTCAGTCGTTGCACGAGAGCGGTCAAATCTTTGATCGTCGTGGTGGCGGACAAGGGGTAATGCAGCGACGCCATCCCAACCTCTTGGCAGGCTTTAATTTTGCTCGTCACGTAAGTGTGGGAAGCGGGGTCATCGCCGACGAGAATGGTCGCTAGGCCCGGCTGGCGACCCGTGGTCCTCTGGTACGCCTCGCAGTCGCGTTTGAGTTCCGCCCGGATCTGTGCGGCAATGGCTTTTCCGTCGAGAATGCGCGTCATGCTTACACGTCCCGCAATAGCGTCGGGATAGTCGTATGGCGCAAGCGACGTAATCCCTCGAGGATTTCCCGGCTGGCGCGCGATTTATTGAGCGTATAGAAATGAATTCCCGGCGCGCCTTTCTGCAGCAGCTCACGGCATTGTGCCGCGGCGTGATCAATGCCGATGCGAGCGACGGCTTCGGGATCGGATTGCACGGCGTCCAGCGCTTGGACGAGCGAGGCGGGCAGGGTTGCTCCGCAGAGGTTGGCGAAGCGCTGGATTTGCGCGTAATTGGTAATCGGCATGATGCCGGGAAGAATCGGCACGCGAATGCCGGCGGCGTGCGCACGAGCCACGA
>JBBQYF010000204.1:0-5468 GCA_038208955.1 Elusimicrobiota bacterium | reverse complement strand
GCCTGAGCCCTCACCCCGGCCTGCGGCCGCCCTCTCCCACCTGCGGCGGGCGAGGAAAAACTTGGGGAACCACTAAAGAGACGCCATTTTGATGTACGCCCCCGCAACCATTTAATGCATCGCCGCGATTCTCCGTTCATCAGGGATCGCGGCTTTTTGCTGTGTGAGAGAGCGATGTTATAGGAGTGCGTATGAGTATCGCTGCAACCGTGAAAGATCCTGTGTGCGGGATGGATGTGGTTCCGGGGATCGCGAGAAGCTGGGATTATCTTTTTGAAACCATCGTGTATCACTTCTGCGGGTCGCAATGCCGCAGCCGCTTTCAAGCCAATCCGAAAGGGTTCTTGTCCGCCGGGCCCGGGCAGCCGGTAGCTTCTATGGCCGCCAAGTTTCCTATCAGCAAAGGGGCCAACGCGTGGGTGGGCGTGCAAAAATGGTTGGCCTCAGTCCGCGCTAAATTCAACTAATACGCTGATTTTCCTAGAAAATTTTCATGCCCCTTGGGCGACGTGGGGTATGGATAGTAGTCCGGATAGGTGAACTCGCCGATCCGCCGCCATCCTATTTTCCTATTGGAGATGGCCCGAGAGGGGAAGAAATCGGCAGGGAAGGCGGCCGGAAGCGATGCGTGATTCGAGCGCGCTGCCTTTGCGCACATAGAACGTTAGCGTTCCGCGATGCTGTGCCCATTCAAAGGGTCGATAATGGGCCAAGACCCACAGCGCCACAGGATGGCTGTAATACCACGCGGCGTATTGGTAAGGGTTCTTGAAGGCGATAACCATGGTCGGCGGCGACTTCTCCAATTCGACGAGGCTTTTGTATGTCAGCCCCCTTGCTTGCGGACCCGAAAGGAGAAAATAATTATAAAACGCGCCAATCGGCGGGCGGCGCTGGCTCCAGTAATAAAGTCCCGTCTGCATACCCCAGTTATAAAACGTTTCGTCTGATTCCAAGATTTGTCCGAGATCTTCACCCACGTTCCGCGTCACCACGTATTCCAAGCCGTATTTCCGTGCGGATGTTTCCTGCGCGTTCAACCGTAAATACCGCACCTGGCGCGCGCCAATCACAAGCAGGCTTATCACAACGAGCGCTCGACTTGCGGTGCGTAAGGGCACGCTCCGTTCTCGGGCAAAAGCCATCCATGCGAATCCCCAGCCCAATGCCAGGACCGGCAACCATAACTGGTAGTTGTGAGAAAAATATTTCCCTGCGAGAAAAATCGTTGCATGCACACCCGCCGCATAGCAAGCCAGATAAATCCAGATCGACCGGTAGCCATTCTTCCAATCCACTGCCGTCCCCAGTAAGGGTACGCCCAGAAAGGGAAGAAAATGACGAAGAGCTTGGCCGGCCAGCGGCGTCGGCACGATCGGTGGATGGAACGATTGCAGGAATCGGGACAGCCCTGACTGAGCCGATTGGACGTAGTACATTTGAAAGCGGAACAACAAGTCAACGTAGGACTCCCATCGATGAGTGACTGCGAAGTAAGCCGTTACCATCCCCCAAATACCCAGCCCCGTCCCCAACAATACGCTCCCTTCACCAATGAGGCCGATTCTGGATTGTGAATCCGAAGTCAGGACGGCTTGACGGCCGATCAGGATCATGACCGTAAGAATAACGACAGGCTGCCAGAACAACGTGGCCAGCGCGAGGAACAGGCTGGACAAACAAAGCGCGGCCCTTCGGTCCAGATTTGGGAGCCCATACAGCGCGATAGCGGCGACAACCCCGGCGTTGAGAAACGCCTCGACATTGGGTTGATTTCCCTCCAGCAGCAGATCGCCGCTGGTGAACGTCCAAAACAAGGCGGCCACAAAGGCGGCCATTCGACTGCCGGTCAACGTCCGGGCGGCCACAATCAGCCCGCCTAAAGTGAGAAGAACGGTGACCATGTTTAGAAGGAAAACCGCGGCCGGACCGTACCCCGCAATCGCCTGCGCCGCTTGAAAAGCGACAAAGAGTGCCGGCGGTTTGTGATCAATGAGATCGGCGTAAAGCGCTTTCCCATAATGCATCTCCTGGGCGATGACGGAATACATCGTGATATCGTCTTGAAAAGGTTCGTGGTAGGTGCGCAAGCGGCTTACAAGCAGGAACATCGATAGAAATAGCCACAGGATATAGAATTTTAAACGGTCGGAGCGAAGGGTCCGCTTAACCATTCTTTTTGCGTAGCCGGTAGATGAGATCCAGAATCCAGTGCCGATTCATCCGTTCAATGACAAAACGCTTCGACAACAGTCGGTTCCAATCGCGTGCGTGCGCATGGTGATCGTGCACATGCGTCCCGAACCAATAGAATCCAAAGCTACGCTCCCAAAAGTACCAAAAAATATTCCACAGCCAATTCTCCCGGGGGACGGAGACCACCGCGACTCCGTCTTCCTTCAGCACCCGCTCGATCTCGCCCAGGGCCTGCTGCGGATCCTCTACGTGCTCCAAGACTTCGAGGGCACACACATTGTCGAAATGTCCATTCGGATGCGGTATCTTTTCAGCGCTCGCGACTTGCATGGGAAAAGGGCCATCGCACCGCTTGATGTCAATGCCTTCGCCGCGGCCGACATATTGGAGAAACGCTTGATCCTCCATCGCCTCGCACGGTTTCCCGCAGCCGATGTCCAAAAGACTGCCCGGCCCGAGGAGGCTCCTTACCTTGCGGTAGCGTCCATAATGGTAGTGAATGCGCAATCTCTGAATTTTTTCGTGGAAAGCCAGTGTTAGCAGCGACAGGAAATAATCTTGGATGACATTCCAACTGAGTTTACTGACGCCTTGGCGACGGTCTTGAAACACAAAGGGGATCTCGACCACATTATCCGGCCGGCTCCGACAATAGAGCTCGAGAAGGATTTTATAGCCCCGCGGATTCATATTCTCTGCGCAGGATTCGAATACGGAGCGGCGCAAGCAAAAAAATCCGCTCATTGGATCTGCTATGGGAACGCGAAGTGCCTGGCGACATATCGCCGTCGCTAGCGAACTCGCCGCTTGGCGGAACCACGGCCAATGGTCTGCGCCGCCGCCGGGGACCCGCCGCGAACCGATGGCGATATCGGCGCCGTCCTCCACCGCCTGAATCAATTTCGGAAGGATCATGGCATCGTGCGATAAATCAGCGTCCATCACGCCCAAAATGCGGCCGCGGGCCAGCGCAAACCCGCGCAGAACAGCGGCGCTCAGCCCGCGTGTATTCATCCGGCGATCGACTCGCAGCCAAGGGTATACCTGCATGAGGCCCTGTGCAGCTTCCCACGTGCGGTCCGGAGAATCATCGTCGACGATGATCACTTCGGCATGGAGCTCCGCGCAGAGGGGAGACAAGAGGCTCAGCAATGCCTTCAAATTGGACCGCTCGTTATAGGTGGGAATGACCAGCGAAAGACTAGGTTCTTGAATGTTCATTCGAAAGTCTACTTGTAGAAACCGCAGCGAAAACTGGCTGAGCGTCGAGGAGGGACAGAACGAGCCCCGAATGGCTGAGGCTCGGGAATCGAAATGGATAGAACGGTCATAAACAAGACTATTGAACTATTTAAACTTGTGAATGTTAACTACTAAGTCCTGCCTGATGTGTTTGGGGATTTTATGGGTTCTGCGGGAAGTATCCCTTAAGGACAAATTGGTCCCCCGCCACCATTTCGAAGTTCGACAGCCGTTGCGGATGCCTGAAATAACGGATCAACCCGCACGGTTCCCGTGAAAGTTTCTGACGACCCTTTTACCGAAGGTTGAGAACCCACTCGGTTAATTTCCATTGATGCCCTCCCTTTACTCGTTCCGTTTTAAAAAAGTTCCATGGCGACGATCATGGCGCTCATCGCATTAGGCCAGGCGGCATAAATGCCTGAGGCGTAATGGCTCCAATCAATTCCTGCTCTTTCACTCCGTTTTAAAATGCTCTGCCGAGATGCAATCGCAAATGGTTTGGACGATTCAATGCTAGAAGCGTAGCTACCATAAAAGACTGCGACTATGGGGGGCAATTCCTTTCGCTCACATATGTTCGTGATCAGGAAAGTCACCCTGAAAAATCTGAGAATGTCATCGGTGGAGATTAAAATAATTCCACACTAAATAAATGGCACCCCCAACCATACAGGCTGCTGAAGCAAGCCATAACGCAGGAATATTTTCTTTGCTCAAAATAAAGGCCCCAATAATCCCACCGCTTATGAAGCCACCTAAAAGAGATAGCAATAACACAACTTTCCACAGTTCGGTGCCGTGGCCGCGCAAACGGCGCCCCGTAATCACCCCTAAATCCGTAACGATGCCGGTCACGTGAGTTGTTCGAATGACCAGGCCACAGTAGCTGCTGGCCATTGAGTTTTGTAATCCACAGGCCATAGATGCAAGCGGGATACCCAAATGCCCCCCGCGATTTAAAAAGATCGTCGCCAACGCCAAGAGAAATCCTTCTCCAATAAGAATGATTCCATATCGGCGTCCTGGGCGCAGTTGAGGGCTGGCGATAACAACTCCGCTGATAACGGCGCCAAGGTAAAAAGAAACGATAATAGACATGACTATTTTCAAATCATGGTATTGTTTTGAGATCAATGTCACCCCGATTCGGGACGCGGCGCCTGACATATGACTGACAGGGATTTGAAAAAATCCCAAAACGATAACGTTGATGTATCCGGCGATGCAGGCAAGTGCCGCACCTCCTGCGGTAATCAAGGGGCGATTACGGGGAAGAGATTCTTGGGTTCTAAATTCTGCGTAGGGCATATTTGTTTTGCTTTAGGCCACTGAATTGTACTTTTATACTTTGAACATCAATAACGCAGCGGCTGCGGAGCTGGTAAACGTCAAATATCTCCAATTGAATTTGAAGGTTCTCCCCGTGAAAAACCCGCGTCCGAAACGGTATATAAAGTGCGGGCATTGCACGTTGAACCTAGCGGCATCCCGGACCGCCCGCGTATAATAGGCGTGCGGTGCTCCGGCACCCACCTCTATGGACGTTTTAAAACGCAACCATGTACAGTCATTCGGAAGCGGCAGGCAGCCGATGCTTTTCGCGCATGGTTTTGGTTGTGACCAAAGCATGTGGCGATTCGTAGAACCCGCTTTCCGAAACAGTTTCAGGACCATTCTTTTTGATTACGTCGGGTGCGGCCGCTCGGACCTGTCGGAATTCCGAACGCAACGCTACGCCTCTTTGCACGGCTATGCTGAGGACGTTCTGGAAGTCTGTGACGCCTTGGCCCTCGAAGACGTGGTGTTCGTCGGCCATTCCGTCAGCGCAATGATCGGCATTTTAGCCGCCATCGCTCAGCCCCAGCGCTTCGCCAAGCTTATCTTGATTGGTCCCTCGCCCTGTTACATCAATGATGAGTCCTATGTCGGCGGGTTCAGTCGTTCGGATATCGAAGGGTTGCTCCGCGTCTTAGATGAAAACCATTTGGGGTGGTCAAGCTCGATGGCGCCCTCGATTATGGGCAATC
>JBBQYF010000203.1:0-5474 GCA_038208955.1 Elusimicrobiota bacterium | reverse complement strand
AACTTCTGGCGTTTGGACGACGCCAAATCCAAAACCCCGAAATTCTCAATCTCAACCGGGTAATTCAATCCATGGAAGGTCTGTTTCACCGGCTTTTGGGCGAGGATGTCGAAGTAACTACGGTATTAAATCCTCAGGTGGGTCCGATTTATATCGATTCCGGAAGCTTGGAACAGGTTATCCTGAACCTCGCTCTCAACGCTCGCGACGCCATGCCGAAAGGGGGCAAGCTGACGATCAAAACCGCGCGAATCCGGGTGGGATCCGGTTACAAAGCAGACCATTTTGATATAAAACCTGGCCCATACGTCACTCTGAAGGTTTCAGACAACGGATGCGGAATGGATCCGCAAACCCTCGATCAGATATTTGAGCCTTTCTTTACAACGAAGAATGGCAAAGGGACGGGGCTTGGACTGGCCAACGTTTACGGAATCATCAAGAGGGCCAACGGGGATATCGCGGTTAGTACGAGACCCAACGAAGGAACAGTATTCACCATCTATTTACCGCAGGTCAAAGAACCTCGAGCTAGTGACCGACGACGCGCGCAGCGTCGGGAAGCGGTGGGTGGCTTCGAAACTATTTTGCTCGCCGAAGACGAAGAAATCGTGCAGAAAGTTGTTGTGAGAGCCTTGAGCAAAAAAGGATACAGGGTGTTGCTAGCCAGTAATGCGACAGAGGCTATTTCGATCAGCGAAAAGCACCCGGAGCCGATTCATCTGCTTCTTACCGATATTATCATGCCGGGCGGGAACGGCAACGACCTTGCGAAAACATTGACGTCCAAGCGGCCAAATATGGCTGTCCTTTACATGTCGGGCTATAGCCAAGAGACCATCGCAGAGCGCGGCGCTCCGATATCCGGTGCCAATTTCATCGAAAAAACCTTTACCGCTGAGGTGCTCTCCCAAAAAGTTCGTAACGTGCTGGATTCCGCCAAACGGTCATTGATGAAGTAGAGGTCAAAAACCGAGGCGTAAGTTTTTCACCTAGAGCCGCCGGAGTACTTTCACCGCATCTAAAAATAGGCAGAGCCCGGATAGGCAGCCAGCCGCCTATCACCTACACTGTGTGAGTTGTACAATGGGCGAAGCAAGGCACAACCGCATAACTAAGCACAATATCTTTCGAGGAGATCACCGCATGAAAAAATTCACGTCACTGTTTCTAGGCACCGCCTTAATAGCCTTACCGATTCTCAGCGGGGCGCAATCGCCCGCCTCCGTCCCACTTTACCAGGTTACTGTTGTACAAAGCTCGGCCAAGGCCATTAACTATCGGTATTTGAAATCCTCGACGATGATCGATTTCAAGGGAACCGTTCTTCTCGCCGGAGCGAAAGGCGAAGCGGAGGTTAAAAGCAAAGCAGGCGCTACCGAAATTGAAGCCACTTTCGAAAACCTGCCCGCGGCGTCACAGTTTGGAGCAGAGTATTTAACCTATGTACTCTGGGCTATTTCACCGGAAGGACGCCCGACGAACCTCGGTGAATTGATTGTGAAGAATGGAAAGAGCGAGCTGAAAGTTACCGAACAGCTCCAGGCCTTTGGGTTAATCGTCACGGCCGAGCCCTACTTCGCGGTCTCCCAACCCAGCAATGTCGTTGTTATGGAAAATGCCATTCGTAAGGATACGGCGGGCAAAGTCGAGCTCATTGACGCAAAATTCGAACTTTTGCAGCGGGGGCAATACACGACGAACATCGTGCCTTCCGAATTAACGCCGATTGAAATGGACGCGAAAACGCCTTTCGCCGTATATCAAGCGCGAAACGCATTGCGCATTGCAAAAGCTGCCGGTGCCGACACTTACGCGACCGAAGCTTACAACAACGCGTCGCAACTCCTGGCCAAAGCCGAGACAAAAGAGGGCGGCAAAAAGGGCCGGGCGATGACGGCTCGCGAAGCCGTGCAGAGCGCTGAGGATGCCCGTCTGATCGCCATGAAGCGTCAGGAAGCGGAGAACTTGAATAAAGAACGTCAGCAATCGCAAGATCAGGTGAACCAGGCAAAAGCGCAAGCCGCGACCGCGACCCAAGGCCAAGCCGTGGCCGAGGCCGGAAAAGCCAAGGCCGAATTAGCGCAAGGTCAAGCCGAAAGCGAGAAAGCCGGACTCCGAGCTCAACTGCTCGAGCAATTGAACTCGATCCTGCAAACGAGGGATACCGCTCGTGGACTGATCGTCAACATGTCAGGCGTCTTGTTTGAAACCGGGAAGGCCGATCTTCTCCCCGGCGCACGCGAGAAGTTGGCCAAGATCGCGGGGATTGTGTTGTCGCATCCGCGCTTGCGTCTTGAAGTTGAAGGCCATACAGACAGCGTCGGTGGCGATGCCTTCAATCAAAACTTGTCGGAAAAAAGAGCTCAGGCCGCGCGGGAATATCTCGTTAGCCAGGGCGTGATCGGGGATTCAATTGTCGCTCGGGGACTTGGCAAAGCAAACCCGATCGGATCCAACGACACCGCCGAAGGGCGTCAGCAAAACCGACGTGTGGAGTTGGTTGTTTCAGGCGAAGGAATCACGTCGCCAGACATCGCGCATTAATCAATCCAAAAATTCGTAAGTTGCAGGAAAATGTCACCAGCCCCCCAGACACTTGGGGGGCTTTGGCAATTTTATGCCGCGCTTAGACCGGCGCCAGCGTGGGGTTGATGATTGGGCTTCATCGCATGCGTGTTGGATGTGAAGGCGGACGCCAAGAAAGCGATAAAGGCCGCGCCTAACAGCAACGGTCGATTGGCGCCGCGTTTGGGGCGAACCGGTCCTCCGGGTGCCATTTCCTCGGCCATTCGCCGGCTATTTTTCAGGAGGGCTTCCAGGGTTCTAAAGGCCACCGGACCATAAGGACTCCATCCTAAAGCCACGCGGACATACTCTAGTGGCAAATTGGTTTCAAAAATACCGGGATCATCGTCGGTCAGCACGATCCGCAGCCCGCGATTAATAAAGTAATCCATGCGACGGGGAATCCAATATTCGCGCTCACGCGTGCGTCGTGATACCACTTCATTGCTCTTCGGACTCAGTTCGACGAACGTCTTCTGGGATGCCAAGTCGTTAATAATCGATTCTTGCTTTTCGGCGATCTCGCGACGATTTTCCGCCGTGTAATATCGAGAACTCAACGTCGCGGGATCCGGGGTCAACGCAAGCGTGTTCGTCACGACGTGAAGCAGGCGGCTCGCCACAAAAGTCTCGAGCAGCCGGAGCGCGTCCATCAGTCGACCGTCCTCCCAGAATTCGCCGGCATGCGATTTTATGAGTTGCCCCGCGGCCTCGGCCAACCGGAGCGCGGGCGCATGTTGATCAAAATTAAATCCCACGTCGTGGCTGACTCTGTCGACACCATAAAGTCGTTCCGCGGATTCCGGATCTTTCCGCCCAACCCGATGCTTGAGTTCTAGCCATTGTTCGACAATCTCGATCGCCTTGGACCGAGGGGTATTTTTGCGCAACCCCAAAATTAACAAGCCACGTCGGGCGCCGCCCGTTTCCGCTTCACCCGCCCGTATCCCGCTAGCGGGCCTCAACATCGGTTAGGTCCTTCGGTACAGCGATTTGGCACTTTCAGGCCATTTCCATTTTAATTTGAATACTTAAAATGAGGAACAGTATGTTTCATCCTATGCCAAACCTCACATATCGAGCGATGGTGCTCTTTTGGATTTCCTGTCTTATTTTCGATCCAGCGAAAGCCTGTTCTGAATATATCCAACGTGTTCCACACTATTCCCCCCTTTTAAATATCGGCGACATTTCTGCCTTGCAATCTCGTTTGGCGGGAGCGTCTTTCAAGCCGCGGAATATGGAAAGTCCAACCCTTCGTCGAAATTTCCGGCTTGCTGCAGCAGCTGAACCGGCACGTACGAGGCTTGCCGTGGGCGTTGTGAGCGTGAATGTTGTTGATGCCGTTCTCGAAATCGCCAATGAATATGCCGTTCCGTTCATACTAATTGCCAGCCGCCGGCAGATCGAATTGCCGGAACTGGGTGGTGGCTACGTGAACGGGTGGTCCCAGAAAAACTTGGCCGACTATATTCGGAGCCGCGATAAAGGGGCGCATGTTCTGGTGGCCCGTGATCATGGCGGCCCATGGCAACATCCTCGGGAGATCCCGGAAGAATTACCTCTCGAAAAAGCCATGGATGCGGCCAAAATCTCTTATCGAGCCGACATCGAGGCCGGCTTTCACTTCATTCATATCGACCCCAGTCTTAAGCTCAACGGGCACCCGACGACAGATGAGGTTTTACAACGGGTATTTGAACTTTATACGTTTTGTTGTCGGGTCGCACTACAGCAAGGCCGTAAAATTCAATTCGAAGTAGGAACTGATGAGCAAGGCATCGAAATACATGACCCCAAAAACCTTGACTATTTTCTTTCTCGCATCACTAAGTTCTGCGATCAAAACAATTTTCCGCGCCCTATCTTTGTTGTTGTGCAGACGGGAACGAAAGTTATGGAACTGGCTAATGTAGGCATTTTAGGAAGGCTGCCATTGATTGATATTCAATCTCCCCTTTTGCGTCGAATTGAGGAGCTGGTAGCTATTTGCAGAAGCTACGGTATCTCGATCAAGGGGCATAACACGGATTATTTGTCGGACGTCTTACTCGCCCTCTATCCCGCTATGGGAATCGATGCCGCCAATGTAGCGCCGGAATTCGCTACGGTAGAAACTCGCGCATTCCTTCGCCTGATGGAGGAGCACGGCCTTCAAGACCTCCATCAGCGGTTTGTTGAGCTCGTGTTGGAATCGCGGTCATGGGAAAAGTGGATGTTGCCGGACAGTCGTGCAACGAGTTTGGATAAAACCATGATCGGCGGCCACTATTTGTTTTCCGATCCTCGGGTGATGGAATTAAAGCAAACGGCGCGGACGCGTCTTCATAAAGCGGGAATCGAACTTGACGCTGTCCTCAAAGCGGCCATCAAGCAATCGATCATGCGGTATCTACGACTCTTTAATCTCTTGGACGTGGAGGAGACCTCTTCGGATCTCTCCTCTAGCGTGGGAGTCTCCGAAGGCATCGCGCGCATCGTTAACACAGTGCGCTCGGGACTTAATGCCGGTCGCAACCGGCCTCTCGTCATCGGCATTGGCGGGGAGATCGGATCCGGAAAAACGTGGTTCGCTCGGCGTCTAGGTGCAGCAATAGCAACAGAGTTAGGGCCGTTGATGCATTCCCATGGAACCGAGCTTATTACTCTTGGCCTGGACGATTTGATCATTCCAAGAGCTGAACGTGGCCCCGTCAAAACACTCGCCGATACCTTCGAAAAAGAAGCCGTCTACGAACTGCAGGAGGCGCTTGTGGGCGGGCGACCGAGTCTCTTTAGTGTTCCCCCATGATCTCCCTCGTCCGCCGGAGGTGGGAGAGGGTTGGGGTGAGGGCGCATCGATTTGCAATTGACGCAAAAGAGTTCTAGAATTTTTTTGCATTGACCAACGATCCGCTACTGAATGT
>JBBQYF010000202.1:0-5495 GCA_038208955.1 Elusimicrobiota bacterium | reverse complement strand
TCATTGCTAAAAAAGTGATCGAGATCGCTCAGAAAGAGCGCGCGGAGGCCGTTTGCCACGGGGCTACGGGCAAAGGCAACGATCAAGTTCGTTTCGAGCTAACCTTTAAGGCCCTGATGCCGCACGTGCGAGTCATCGCGCCATGGCGCGAGTGGGATTTAAAATCCCGCGAGGACGAAGTCGAGTATGCGCGGCAGCATAACATTCCCATCACCGAGACGAAGGCCAAACCCTATTCGTCGGATCGGAACCTTTGGCATATGAGTTTTGAAGGCGGCATTTTGGAGAACCCTGACAATGCCCCGCTCGCCGACATGTTCGTGCTCACGGCGGATCCGTTGAAGGCCCCGAACAAGCCGGAGACCGTCGTCATCGACTTCGAAAAAGGTATTCCAGTCCGCGTCAACCGGAAATCCCTCGGACCGGTCGCGATTATCGAAGCACTGAACCGGATAGGCGGAAAGAATGGTATTGGCCGCGTCGATATGGTGGAAAATCGCTTGGTCGGTATGAAATCGCGCGGCGTCTACGAAGCCCCTGGCGCGACCATCCTCTACGCCGCTCACCGCGAACTTGAATCCTTGGTGCTCGATCGCGATACGCTGCATGCCAAGCTAATTTTGGCGCCCAAAATGGGCGAGATGATTTACAACGGTTTGTGGTTTACGCCGTTGCGCGAAGCGATGACGGCCTTTATTGATTCGACTCAAGAACGCATGACCGGTTCCGTCCGGCTGAAACTTTACAAAGGCAGCGTCATCGTCGACGGCCGGACGTCGCCCCAATCGCTCTACTGGGAAGATCTCGCGACGTTCGGCGCCGATGCGATTTACAATCAGCGCGACGCCGAGGGATTTATCAACCTGTATGGACTCCCGATTAAGGTCCAGGCGTTGCTCCAGGGAGCGAAAAAATGACCGACGGCTCAGCGTCATGAATCCCCAAGCCTTTATCGCCTCCTTGTCGTTTGATGTTCGGTTGGCGCCTTATGATATCCAGGGCAGTCTCGCGCACGTGCGCATGCTCGCCAAATGTCGCATTATCCCTTTGAAGGATGCGCAGCGCATTCAAAAAGGTTTGGAAGCGATTGCTCGCGATTTGATCCGCGGCAAACGGCTTCCGCCGGAAGAGGACGTCCATTACGCCATCGAACATCAGCTGATCCGCCGGATCGGTCCGGTCGGTGGGAAGCTGCACACGGCGCGTAGCCGTAACGATCAAGTGGCGCTTGACCTCCGGCTTTATTTGCGGGATCAGATTCAGATGATCATCCGCGAGATTGTGCGGCTGCAAGAGGCCTTTGTTTATTTGGCGGAACAAAATATTGATGTGATCATGCCGGGGTTCACGCATCTGCAGCACGCGCAACCGGTGCTTTTTAGCCATCACATCCTCGCCTACGCTTGGATGCTCGAGCGTGACAAAGGGCGAATGCAGGATGCCTGGAAACGGGCCAACGAAATGCCCCTGGGCAGCGCGGCTCTGGCGGGAACGTCATTTCCGATTGACCGGAATTTCGTCGCCAAACAATTGGGTTTTCCGCGCGTCACCGCCAACTCCATCGACACCGTATCCGACCGCGACTTTCTCGTCGAATTTGTCGCTGCTGCCGCGCTCGTGATGACGCACTTGTCGCGCCTGGCGGAGGAACTGATCATCTGGTCGAGCAGCGAATTTAACATGATCCGGCTGCAGAGCGAGTTCACATCCGGGTCCTCGATCATGCCGCAAAAACGCAATCCCGATGTGGCCGAAATCATGCGCGGCGAGACGGGGCGAATTTACGGGAACTTGGTAGCTCTCCTGACGATCTTAAAGGGATTGCCGCTCTCGTATAACCGTGATTTGCAAGAAGACAAACCGCCTTTTTTTGACACCGTCGACACTTTGCAAGGGTGCCTGGCCGTGGCGAGCCCGATGGTCGCGACGCTGATCGTTCGCGCCGACCGCATGCGCACCCTCTGCGACCGGGGATTCTTGGCGGCGACAGAACTGGCCGATTATTTGACGGCCAAAGGACTACCGTTCCGGCAGGCGCATGGAGTCGTCAAACGGATCGTTGTTTATTGCGAGAAACAGCGCGTGCGTTTGGACGAGCTGACTTTGGAGGAGCTCCAGCGCTTCGACAACGAATTCGATGAAGGCTCGCTGCGCGTCTTGTCGATCGACCAAGTGGTGCACGTTAAAGATTCCGAAGGCGGAACAGCGCCGCGCCGCGTCCGCCAGCAAATAGCCCACCTTCGGCGCTTGATGCGGTGAGTATGAACAGGACTCAGGACTCAGGACTGAGGACTGAGCCAGCAACGCTCTTGACCTACGGTGCTGGCGATTTTTGGAAATATCCACAGACGTTCTTCTTGGCTGCTTTCTTAGTCCTCAGTCCTAGGTCCCCCGTCCTATCCTTGGCCACCGACGTTCCGGCCGACCGGATGATTACCCTGGATGAGAGCGTACGTTTGGCGATGAACAACTCGCAGCTGCTGCTCACGTCCCACGAAGATGTCGAAATCGCCTTGCAACGCGTCCAGGAATCGGAGTCGCTTTTTTTCCCAAAGCTTGATCTCAATACGAACTGGAGCAAGTTTAGCGTTGGTAGCGACCGACCCTTATTGCTCGAACCCGCGCTCGGTCCGACGTTGATCGATTCGAGTCCGCGCCAAAATTTCTATACCGCGCGGGCTAATATTTATCAAACCGTCTACGAAGGTGGCCGGCTGCGCAATACCTGGCGACAGGCGCGTATCTCTTTTGAGCGGGCGAAAAGTATCAATGAAGCCTTGCGGATTGGAGTGGCCAGTGCGGCCAAGCAGGCTTTTTACGATCTGCTTTTCGCCCAGGAGAAAGCGCATCAGTATCAGGCTCTAATCGAACGACTCCAGCCTTTCCTGTTGCACAGCCGCGGTGGCGCCCTCTACGAAAGAATCCGCGTTGAAGATGAAATCGGGGCTTTGCGGGCATTATCGGCGGAGGCGCGGTTGGCTCAGCAACAGGCAACACTGGCCTACTTGCGCGCCTTGAACTTGGAACTGAATACGACAGTTCAATTAAAGGGCTTACTCGAACCGAACCCGCGGGAGCTGGATTTGCAAAAGATGCTCGCTTGGGCGTCCCAATACCGCTCCGAGCTCCGACAGACCGAATACCAACAAGAGCTTGACGCTCTGGGCGTCAGCTTATCGCGGGCGGAACGCACTCCGACGGTGGGCTTTGGCGCGACGTATGAGCGGGCCGGGAATGATTTGAATACCACGGTTCCCAATTGGGCGGGCACATTAAACGTTAATTTACCCATCTCCATCTCCGATATGTTTTTTGGCTTTTCAAAAGTTCGCGAGCGCCGCGCGTTATACCGCCAAGCCACTTTAAAGCATGCCGAGACGGCTGACCAAATTCAAATGCAGGTGCGCGACGCCTATATGAAATACCGCTTTTGGCAAGGCGAGTTACAACCCCGCCAAGATGACCGAGCGCATCTCCAAGACATGGTCACCGCGCTGCGGAAAAGCGCTGCCGGCCCATTCGAGCGCGCGCAGGCGGAACGGGTGTTGCTCGAGAGCCAAGTGCGTTTCGAAGAGGCGGTGCATAATCAGCTCGTGTCTTTGGCGGCGCTTGAGCAGGCCGTTGGCCACTCATTGGATGAACAGTGAGGAGCCGCTTTGCCGGCGCGCTGATAGCCGCTAGCCTAAGTTTTAGTTTTACGCCGGTCTGGGCCGGTCGCAGTCCCGTAGCTTCCGAAGACGCCTTCCTGATGGATGTTCTTTGGGATCATTATCAGTCATTGCCCGAAAAGCATCAGCTGAAGGTGGGCTTGGCCCTGGGGGGTGGAGGCGCGCGCGGGCTTGCGCATATCGGTGTTTTAAAAGCGCTGGAAGAGGAAGGCGTGCCCGTGGACATGGTCGCGGGAACCTCGGTCGGCGCTCTGATCGGAAGTTTATATGCGGCCGGTATTTCCACGGCCGAGATGGAGGAGATGTCGCAAGCCATCGGCTGGACGTCGCTGACCAATTTTTCCCGGCTGGCGCTTTTCCGCTTGGTGCTTATTGAGCATCCTCTCTCGAGCAGCAATATGGAAAAGTATCTCGAGAAACACATGGGCAACTTGCGGTTTGACCAGTTAAAAATCCCATTTGAATGCGTAGCCACTGATTTGCAAACCGGGGAACGGGTGGTGTTTCGGGAAGGCCCCGTGGCGCCGGCCGCCCGCGCCTCCTCCACAATTCCCGGACTCTTTGAGCCCGTGGTTTTTCGCCACCGTTATCTCGTGGACGGCGGACTCGTGGACAATATTCCCACCGATCTCGTCGCCGCGATGGGTGCCGATATCATCATCGCGGTCGATGTGACGGCCGACTTTTCCCAGTTCCAACCGAAGGGGATTATGTCGGCGCTCAATCAAGCGATCTATATTCAAAGTGAATCCGTTTCCAAGGAGGCGCTGGCCCGCGCCAATGCCGTGATCCGCCCCGAGCTGGGCGATGTCAGCGCGATTGATTTGACGCGATCTGAGGAATGCATTGATGGCGGTATTCTCGCAACAAGGCGCAGCATGCTCGAAATTAAGAAGCAAATTATTGATCGTAATTTTGATCTTTTAGTTCGCAAGGCGCGGTCGCTCTCGTGACCCGGTTGGCTTCGCTCGCGCGTCCAGCAATTTTGGTAGGACTGCTTTTGACGGCTGGGCTTACGACTAGCCATTCGGAAAGCGTCCTAGACAAATCGCGACGTCTCGAGAACAGCATTAATGCGGCATCCGAAATCGGCGATTTTTCGCGCGTGCAAGCCCTACGACAAGCGCTTGCGGAACACGAAGCCCAACAGGGGCGCTATGCGGATGCCGCACGGCAGTACGAACTGCTTCTGGCGTCGCGTCCCGGTCGCAGTGAGCGGATCAAACTTTTTATTCAACTGGGTAAAATGCGCGATGCCTTGCAGGATTACGACCGTGCGATGCACGCCTATCAAGATGCGCTGCACGACGATCCGAAATCCTGGGATGCGGCGTTAGCCCTTGCGCGCGCGTATGCCAACGTCGGATTGAATACGAATGCGGTGGACTGTTATCTTCGTTGCATTGCGATTCGCCCGAAAGAAGCTGTGAGCTTCGCGGAGCTCGCTTCCGTCTACAAAAAGATGGGATACCTGCGGCGGGCGATCGTCTATTATCGCCGAGCGAACGCGATTCAGCCGAGCGGAGCCAGTTTTGTCGGCATGGCGAATTGTTACGTCGACCAAGGCGACATGACGTCGGCGATGGGAGTGCTTGAACAAGCCAAGCCATTACTCGCTCCAGGCGACTATAATGTCTCTCTGGGGGATATTTTCCACAAACGGGGCGATCTCGAGCATGCCGCCGCGGCATGGGAATCGGCCGTCCAGGCGGACCCGAAGCGCGATGACATCCGACTGAAATTGGCCCTGCTTTCAAACCGACTGGGGCGCCATTCGGAAGCCGACCGGTTGCTGAGAGACTTGGAGGCCCGCTACCCCGATTCGCC
>JBBQYF010000201.1:0-5498 GCA_038208955.1 Elusimicrobiota bacterium | reverse complement strand
AGCCCGTGTTTCCGTGCGACATCCAAACAACTTCGCGAGAACAACCAAGCTCAGGTAATAAAGATGATTCCACGGCCCTGTAGATTCCTGAAGCAATCCCCCGCCCCCTAAGATAAACCGCCTCGCCACGAATAGTGGGCCCAACCATTGCCAAAAGAACCAGCGCTGCACGGATTCGACTCCGAAATGGCGGCGGGTTGCAACGGGATCGTGGGACAAGACGATGATTCGGCATTGCGGGTCCTGGCCCCGAAATTGATCCACCAATACCTTTAAGAGCAATTCGTCCCCGGCATTGCCAAAACCATAATACCCGGCGATAACGACGGCGTTTTTTTTCATAATTTTTCTCGTCTAACGAAGGCGAGCCCCGCGATCAGCGCCAGCCCAAACAGCCAGCCGAGAAGTGCACCCGACGAGCAGCGCAAGATAGCCAAACGCAAAGGTGAATGGATATGACAAAAGGTATTAATCATCGATACCTGACCCAGCATGCCCAACCAAATCCACGGGCGAGCGTCCCACTTGGTCCGCCAATAGTGTAAAAATAATCCCCCCATCATTAACGGGTGGCCAATCATAAATTCTTTGAAGCGGGGACGTATTCTCAGATAATCTTCCAGCTGATCACGCAAGGCTTGTTCCGAGGATACTTTCCATCCGCTCGACGCATTCCCAGAACGGACGACAACATATCCTACAACCCCGGCGAGGGCCATGAACAGCAAAAGGTCACGGCGCCGCAAGGTCGCTTTTAGGAAATTGGTGAGATCGTCCCAGGAATAGAGAAAACCCAGCGATCCCACCCAAGAGAGGACGAAGGCCACCTTTATACCGCGGAAAGGTACCAATTCTAAGCGTGTGTCCGGATTCTGCGCCAACGCCGCGACGACGCAGCCCCCGAGCATCGTGATCACAACCATTTTGGCAAACGCGAGGCTGGGGCCCGCGACATTTGGGAGGGATCGTTTAGGCGGCTGCCTCATCGCAAGACGCAAGGCAATCCATGGAAAAACAATTGCCGCCACGACCGCCAAGATAGCACGAACCCATGTGATGAGCCGAGACGGTGACCGCCACGTTAAGTGTAAAGCCGGGGGGCCAAGCACCCATTCACGGGCGGTCAAGTCGCTAGTGAGGGTTTGGAGGCGGTTGAGATAATCGTCCAACGAATCGCTGGTTAGAGCATGAACCAGCAATAGACGACAACCGCGTTCATCGACGGCTCGCCGCCAGCGCGATTGCTGTTGTCCCGGGGATAAATCTTTTAATTCTAATGACGGAATTGTATGCGCACGAAACGCCTGAGTGGGCAAGGCCTTTGCGGCTAACCAAGAAGCCTTGGAAGGATGAAATTCAAAAATTGGCAAATGAATTCCGTGATGCGACACCCAACTTCGCCACCAGGGCAGCATATCGGCGCCACCGGGAAAATCGTCGGCGTTAAACAGCACAAAACTCCCGTCCGGAATACCACGGGCATCGTCGAAAGCCGCGGCGACATCACGGGGCAGCATCCATGGGTCATGGTTGACGCGAGCCATCATGGAAAGACCGACAGAGGATGCGTCGTCAATCAGGGATCGGTCCCAGCCTATCTCAATATCGGCCAGAGCCTGAAAATAGCCATGCATCCGGCGAAGCGTTGGTGCTCCCGCGCGCGACTCGAAGATGACATCGTCAACCCCGTGACGTTTCAGTTCATTCAAAACGCGCTGGGCATCGGACGCTTTTAAAAATCCTACGACAGGGACGTCAAGCGACGTTGTCGGAGCGAGTAACTGTTGATGCGTCCATAGCTCCGCCAAAGTGCTTTGCGACACGACGATCGCGCCGGCGCCATGCGTACGCAAGGCCGCCAAGAGATCGTGATTGGATAACGCCCGGCGAGCGGACAGATCGCGAATTTCAGGCCAGTCGGCAACGACTAGCACTCGGCGGTCAGCGGCTTCTTCTTGCCAGCGGCGAGAAAGCGGACGGATGCAGAGCGCCATAAGAAGGAGAAATCCGACGGCCCATACGAGGCGTCTCACGAAATGGTGACGGTGGGCGCCCTGCGCGTCTTGCGACCCAGCGCCCGCCGGTAAACCTCAAGGTAACCTTGAGAGGATGCGTCCCAAGAAAAATCGGCTGCCATCGCTCGGGCCTGTAAAGCGTTCCAAAAATCTGCATGAGTATATCCGTCGAGCGCTTCTTCGATGCCGGATAAAAAGGCGCCGGCATCGCCGGGGCGAACAAGATAGCCAGTTCCGTTGCTTTGGCTGGCAGGCCGTACGGTATCGCGCAATCCCCCCGTGGCGGAGACCACGGGGATCGACCCATATCTCATGGCGATCATTTGGCTGAGTCCGCAGGGTTCGAAACGCGAAGGCATTAAAAAAAGGTCGGAGCCTCCATAAATATGATGCGCCAAAGGTTCGTTGAATTCGGAACTGGTGCGGAAGGATTTCGGATAAAATCTCTGCGCGCGGTCGAGCCGCGTCTGAAGGTCGCGGTCGCCTTGTCCTAAGATAATTAGTTGAATGTTGCGTCGCATCAGCGCCGGCAGAACATCGAGTAAAAGATCAATGCCTTTTTGCGGATCGAGACGACTGACCATCCCTAGCACCGGAATGTCGGCCGCGACAGGGAGGCCGAGACTTTCCTGCAGTGACGTTTTACAATCTTTTCGACCGGCTAGGGCATGCGCGTCAAAAGGTTTTGCGAGAAATGGATCTTTGGCGGGATTCCATTCCTCCGCGTCAAGACCATTCAAGATTCCCGTTAAATCCGCCGGACGTCTTCTTAAAAAACCCTCTAGCCCACGGCCAAATTCATACGTATCTTGAATTTGCGCCGCATAAGCCGGGCTGACGGTGGTTAACGCATCGGCGTAAGCGATACCGGCTTTCAAGAAGCTGATCTGGTCGTAAAATTCCATTTTATCAATGGTGAATTCGGACCACGCGAGGCCCGTCGTCGGAAGCCACGTTTTTGGAAATAGCCCTTGGTAAGCCATGTTGTGCAGGGTCATGACGGAAGCGGTATGTTGGAAGAAAGCGTCGGAACGGTAAAGGGTTTTCAAGTAAACCGGGACCAATCCCGTTTGCCAGTCGTGCGCATGCACGATATCCGGGCGGAATTCCATCGCCTTGCAGGCTTCGAGAACGGCGCGCGAGAAAAAAGAAAAGCGCTCGGCGTTGTCGGAGTAGTCCAAGCCCCCCTGCTGATACAGACCCGAGCGGCCGAAATAACCGTCGTGATTAACGAAATAAACTTTAACCCCTTTATCCGATTTAGCGGTTCGGATATCGGCTGTTTCTAACCGGCCGTTGACTGGAATGTCGACATGCTCGCCCGTTTCCTTGAGTCCGAATTCTTGGCCGCGAATGGTTTTATATTTTGGCAGGATGATGCGAACATCGTGGCGTTTCTTGCGCAGTTCCTTTGGAAGCGCGCCGATGACATCGGCCAAGCCTCCCGTCTTACAGAATGGAACGCATTCTGAAGCGACAAAAAGGATCTTCACTAGTCGGCTTCGCGCAAAAACTTAGCCGCTTCTTCGGGTGGCGTTGGGTTGATATAGAATCCCGATCCCCATTCGAATCCGGCGACCTTGGTCAATTTGGGGATGATCTCTAGATGCCAGTGATAATGGGCCAATTTGGATTCGCGCAACGGCGAATTGTGAATAATGAAATTATATGGCGGGTTGTCGAGTACATCTTTCATGCGGCGCAACACGCCTTGAAGAAGTCGCGTTAAATTCACAACCTCATGTTTTTGGATGTCCTCAAAATCCGAATCGTGAACTTTCGGCAGAATCCAGACTTCAAAAGGAAACCGGGCGGCAAAGGGAACGAAGGCGACGAAATCGTCGTTTTCAGCGACGATGCGATGACCCGTCGTCGATTCTTGTTTGATCATGTCGCAAAAGACGCAACGTTCCTTGTATTCAAAATAATTCTTTGCCCCATTGACGAGCTCGCGGACGTTTTTAGGAACAATCGGCGTTGCGATCAATTGGGAATGCGGATGGGTTAGGGAAGCTCCGGCGGCAGCGCCCATATTCTTGAACACCAGAATATATTCAAACCGCGGATCTTTTTTAAGATCCATGATCCGGTCGCGAAAGGCCCAGATAACGTCCTCTGCGCGCTTATCCTGAAGATCGGGGAAATCGAGGCCGTGGTCGGCGGTCTCAATCACGACCTCATGCGCGCCGACGCCATTCATTTTGTCATACATCCCCTCGCCTTGACGGGTGATCACGCCTTCGATTTGCAACGCAGGGAATTTATTGGGCACAACGCGCACCCACCATCCGGGCGCATTTTTCTCGCGCGCCGGATCGTGGTAAGCCAGAATCTCTGGGGGCGTCTTGTCTTCATTGCCCGGGCAAAAAGGGCAAAATTTGCCCACGCCCGTTTCGACCTCCTTGCCAAAGTCCGAAGGTCTTTTCCCCCGATCGGTTGAAATAATAACCCATCGGCCAATTACGGGATCGCGCCTTAATTCAGTCATGACAAGTGCTCCTCCCTTACGAACAGATGAAATCGCCTACGATTAGTTTTGCGCCTGCGTCGTCGCCGTCACCGGCAAATCGCTTTCGGCCGCCGTCTCATTCCTCGCTAACAACGGAGCCGAGCCGTCGGCCGGCGGGGTCAGCGAATCGAGCGACGGTAAATCTTCAAGTTTGTTGAGGCCAAAGGAACGCAGAAAATCCGACGTCGTGGCATAGAGCAATGGCCGGCCGACCGTTTCTTTGCGTCCAGCGATCTTAATCAGCTTTCGTTCTACTAAAGTTTCCATGACGCCGGACACCTCGACGCCGCGAATTTCCTCAATTTCGTTACGCGTAATGGGTTGCTTGTAGGCAATAATCGAAAGTGTTTCCATCGCCGAGGGACTTAAGCGATAGGTAAGTCGGTCCTTAAAAAGTTTGCGGATCCAAGGCCCAAATTCGGGCCGCGTGGACAATTGCCAACCGCCCGCGATATCGCGCACTTCAAGCGCTCCGCCGCGGCCAGCATAATCGTCGGCCAGCGAACGGATCAGGTTCTCCAACTCCTCGCGCGGAACCGCGTTATCAAAAAGGCCTTCCAGCATCTTCGACGTGACCGGTTGCTCGGCGATAAAGAGCAGAGCTTCGATAATTTTTTTGGTGTCGTTCGGTTCCATTAAGATTGCTCCTCCGTTTTGACATAGTCGATGGCTGTTTCAATTTCTTCTCCCGACGGTGGTTGCTCAGGCCGCGTGGGTTCAGCTTCCGGGGCGGGTGTCGGCGGAGAAATAGAATCGACGGGCAGGGGCGCGTCGTCCACCGGAGCGCTGTCGGCGCGGTAAATTTGTATTTCCCCGAAAATGTCCGGTTGTCGGGCGACGATTTGCTTGAGGCGGATGAGTTCCAGAAGCGCCATAAACGTGACGATCAGCTCGAGTCGGCGGCCGGCTCCGGTAAACAATTCGCTAAACGTCATCGACGTCGAATGCTCGAGACGATCAAGTATCTCGCGAAT
>JBBQYF010000200.1:0-5611 GCA_038208955.1 Elusimicrobiota bacterium | reverse complement strand
GTGTTGCACGACTTGGAGGATCTGGGACTGCATTACAGCCGAACGCTGCAACAATGGCGCGATAATTTTAACGGCAACTGGGAGAAAATCCGTGCGCTCGGATTCGACAATACCTTCCGCCGGAAATGGAACTATTACTTCAGCTATTGTCAAGGCGCCTTCGAGATGCGCAATATAACGGTCCTGCAAATGGTTTACTCTCGCCCCAACAATCGGCGACTGTAAATGATGCTGCTGTTCAAATTCGTTGATCGTTGCCGTGCATGGGTTGTGTATTTCCTTCGGCAAGGATTAAGTCCGGAGAAATTGGCCTGGTGCGTGTCATTGAGTGCCGGGCTGGGAGTCTTTCCCGTGCTCGGGTCCACCACATTGTTATGTTTGATGGGGGGGACATTGAGCCGACTCAATCAGCCCGCCATGCAATCGATCAATTATCTGGTATATCCCGTTCAATTTGTCCTCTTGATTCCCTTTTATAAAGCGGGTGCATGGCTTTTTAATGAACCGCCTGTGACGGTCACGCTGGTCGAGGTGCGACGGTTGATCGGCTCAGGTGTCTGGCCAGCCATCGTCACATTATGGACGACCACGTGGCACGCGATCGTCGCCTGGTGTTTTATCATTCCCTTGGGGGTTATTCCTTTGTACGCGGTCTTGCGATGGATTTTTGTGAAAGTCGAGAGGGAAGTCGCTAGGCCGCGGTGACAACCGGGGCCGCCAAGAGTTGGGCGCGCAGCCGAATAATGAATGTCGTGCCTTTGTCGGGCTGAGAAACGACATCAATAAGTCCATTGTAGTTCTGCAAAATATCTCGAACGATACTCAAGCCAAGTCCCGTTCCCTTGCCCGGGTCTTTCGTGGTGAAAAAGGGATCAAAAATGTGTTGGCGCACGTCCTCTGGAATGCCGCTTCCCGTGTCTTGAACTTCAACGACGATCCATTGCCCATCCGGACAATCTTCGATGCGGCTACGCAGCGTCAGCGTGCCGCCTTTCGGCATGGCATCAAAAGCGTTCGTGCAGAGATTCAAAAAGACTTGCTGAATTTCTGAGCGATGTCCCTTGAATTGCGGATCACCCGACAACTCCATATTTGAGCGAACATTGATAGAGGGTTTGGCCAGACGCGACAATTCCAGCGCCTCCTGAATGGCCTCGTTGAGCGCAAACACCTCCTCTCCTTTAGGACGACGCGAGAATCGCAGAAGGTTTTCCACCAAATGATTGCAACGTTTCGCGCAGCGGTCCATTGTTTTGAGAATACGCTGGTGAACATCTTCCGCCGGTAGGAGAGTTTGCAATTCCTCGGCATACGCCATGATGACCGCCAAAGGATTGCGAATTTCATGAGCGAGCGCACCCGCCATATGTCCCATGGCCGAAAGCTTCTCGGCTTGAATCAGTTCCGCCGTCTTTTTATCCAGTTCGTTGAAGGCACTGTCACGTTCGTTTTGGAGACGGTCATGCGTTTTCTCGAGCTCCAGGACCCGCCGCCGGTTCTTGTCCGCTTCTTCGGAAAGATACGTCGTGAAGAAGGCCAGAATAAAGAAAAAAGGAAAGCGCAACATGAACTTTGGACTGAGCCAATCAATTTGCGGATTTTGGTGGTAGGAGAGCAAGGAGTAAACCAATCCCGCGACCATCGCGAGCGGCAATGCGTCGCGCACCGTTTTCCCGAGTGTAGCCAGATAGACGATCAAAAAACAGATGATGTAAAGATCCGCATCCATTCCCATGCTGACATATAAGGTCGAGCCGATCAGTCCTGTGTCGATCAGGAAAATCACGGATCCGAGCCAACTGGGCAGACGATCCGGCTTAAAGGCAAACCCCAAAATTAAATTTGAAAAGGCATAGGTCAATAAAAGGTAGGTAGACCATTGATGGTTTGGCGCCGAGACGGTCGGCATCATCCAGGAGTTGTTAACAAGCAGCAGCAAGCTGAGGAAAATTAGCCACCGCAGGGTGAGGAGCGCTCCCCGCGGGCCTATGTGGAATTGTTTTCCCAGCATGTTTTCCCAATAGGTCCAGAGCGCGCGCAGCGGTTCCATATCTGCAAGGGTGTAACTCGAAATCGGTTGATAAACAAGGGGAATTTGAGCTACTAAAAATCTAAAGGGAAGTCTTGAATTGTCCAATGATCCCTGATAAAAGCTGGCCATGAACGAGACATGGCATCGCCAAATCAGACACCGGCCCGGGCATGTCCTCCTCGGGGGGTTCACGCTCGTCGTCGGGATTCTTTGCACGCATGCGATGAGCTTGCTCGCGCATACGAACCGTGCCGGGATCATTTATTATCACGGTGATACGACGGTCAAGAAAGTGGCCTTAACCTTTGATGATGGTCCGAACGAACCCTATACCTCGGAAATCCTTTCAACGCTTAAAGAAAACCATGCCCACGCCACATTTTTTCTGGTTGGGAAAAATGTCGAAGCCTATCCGGAGATTACCCGGGAGATCGTCAAAGAAGGGCATGCCATCGGCAATCATAGTTACAGTCATAAAGATCTCGTTTTGGGCACGAATGCCGGCGTTCGACGGGAAATTACCAAAGCCGAGGATGCGATCGAGCTCGTCACGGGACAAAAACCGACGCTTTTTCGCCCACCCTATGGTGACAAAAACTTTCTGACCGTCGAACAAACGCGCAAATTAGGCTACGTGATCGTGGAATGGTCCGTCACGGCGGAAGATTGGCGAAAACCCGGGACGCCGGCGATTGTGAAACGCATTGTCGATCACGTGCAAAATGGCGCGATCATCTTAATGCATGACGGGGATAAGAGCCGTCACGGTAGCGACCGAAGCCAGACCGTCGCCGCCGTGCCGCTGTTGATTGAAGAATTACGCCGCCAAGGATACGAGCTCGTCACGGTTCCCGAATTGCTCCACCTCCCAACCGCCTCTTAGGTCCGCTATACTGTGGCGTCGCCACCATGAAGCCCTCTACGCATCCAGCGCGTCCCGAAGACTTAGGACCGATCGCCGAACTTTTCCAGAACGCCTTTCCAGAAGCCTTAACCGCCGTGTTCAACAAAAATAAGTTGCCCCCGTCGGCCGTCGAAGATTGTTTTCGGATCATCTACGAATATGAGCCGGCGGGATTAATCGTGGCCAAAGACGACGGTCGGACTATTGGTTTCGTATCCGTCGTTTCCGATCGTGAGGAGTTTCAGAAAAGCATAGACGTGAAGCGTAAAGCGCTCCAGATTTTATTTCGCTGGTTGACCGGGCGCTATCCGGGAATCGGCATCGCCTTTTTGGCGCGTTTGCCAAAGGCCGCCTGGCAGTACCATCATGCCGAGCGATTCTCCATCCTCGAAAAACCGCTGGCTCAGTATTGGTCCGTGGTGGTAAGTCCTGCCGCACAACATCAGGGCATCGGAATGCTCTTAATTCACGAATCCCTCGAGTACTTAAAGCGCACACCTGCTAAAGCCGTGCGGTTGGAGGTGGACGCGGCAAAAAGTGGACCTATTGCACTTTACAAGAAGTTCGGTTTCCAGGAAATCGGCCGAATGCCCTCTCCCCGCGGAACCGCGCTCATTATGACCTTGCACCTCAAGCAGGCCTAGTCAACCATGGGTCAGTTGCCTCCAATCTTAGTCCTTCGCTCCATTCCTACTGTAATTTCAACCTGATATTATCTTCTTTATGATTAGAAATGGCTGGTCGCGATGGCTTTCCGTGACGCTCTTTCACTGTTTGCTGGTTGATCAGGGATCGTGCTTATCGTCCAATACGTTCTTCTCCGCAGCGATATCGCCCACTACTCTGTGGTCGACCCAAGCCATCGTTCCTCGCTTGTTGGAAGAACGTCAGGATATTGAACACATCTCCGAACCTGGAGCTTCCGTCATTCGGACCCTAGCGGCCGTTGCCGATCCAGTGAAGAGCGGAATCTCAGAGAAAGTCAGTCGGCGGTCCACCTTGACTGAGGCGCCTCGCTCCCCAATGATATTAGTCGTGGAAGACCACCCAGCCCTGCGATACTTTTTGGCGCATATGTTGCAGTCCGCCGGCTACCGGGTTCTATTGGCGGCCGATTCGGGCGAGGGTCTGGCGGCGTATAACAATGATCCGACCGCCATCGATGCAGTGATAACCGATGAACGCATGCCGAACGAAGGCGATGGTGAATCATTGATCGAAAGGCTGCGCTTGCTTAATCCGAAGCTCCCGATTGTTCTCGCCAGTGGCACGATCGACGATTCCTTGCGCTGGCGTCTTAATCGTAAGACTCCTCCAATTGTTTTGCTCGACAAACCTTATAAATCAGAGCGATTGCTTTCCGCCTTAGAGCGCGTCTTAGGTTCCGCCCCGCCGTCGTCCAATTTGCTGATCATTTCCTACGCAAGTCATCTCACGAACCTGTTCAAAGCCTTTCATCTTTTTAAGGCAGCCGCGATAATCGCTTCTGTTGAACATGTTCTTCGGATTGTCGGAGAAAGAGCATTGCCGCTCGCCATCGTCGCTGGACTGTACGCTCTCTTCCAGCACCGGCAGCGAAACCTCTCATGGCCAACGAGACTTTCCATCAACCCCCGCGTCCTGCAATCACAAGGGGCATAAGCCCATCGGTTCTTGGCTCTCGGCCGTATGTTAAAATTCTTTGGTGCGAAATGGCGCGATTTTTCATTTATTGCTGTTGCTGCAATGCTTGTGCGCCTGCCAAGATCGCAATGATCAAATTCAGACCTATCGCGTAGCCAAAGAAGACAATCCCGTTACGGAAATGCCCCGAGAATCCGGGATGGCGAGAGTACCCGGATTAGACGACGCACCCGCCGCGGACGCGAATGAGCTGCAGTGGACGATTCCGCGAGGGTGGCAGGAACGTCCGGCGTCGGCGATGCGCATTGGTAGTTTCGTCATTAACGGCGACCGCGGCCAGCAAGCGGATATGTCGGTTATTCCTCTTTCCGGTCCCGCCGGTGGTGACCTGGCTAATGTAAACCGCTGGCGTGGGCAATTGAATCTCCCCCCGATCTCCCTACAGGAACTTTCCAGCCAAAGCGAGATCATCAAACCCGCCGGTCGGCACATGCGAATGGTCGAATTTGTCGGGCCCACTCTCCCCACCGACAACCATTTTAAAAAGCGCCTTCTCGCCGCCATCTATACGCAAGGCGAACGAACATGGTTTTTTAAAATGGTCGGCGAGGATTCCCTCGTGCGCCAATCCAAACCCGCCTTTCTTCAATTTCTCAAGAGTCTGCGTTTGCGCGCCTCATGAATGACAAGGGCAATGGAAAGAGTCCAGGCCATCCCGCTCTTTCCGCGCTCCGACGAGAAAAATGCACCTGGCCACCTTGGCTCCTCCAGCTGGCGTCACTTCCCGTTACCCTCCTGTGCTTCATCGTTCTGATGTTGCTTGTACTTTTCGGTACGCTCGCGCAAGTAAACCTCGGGACTTACAACGCCCAGAAGCTTTATTTCAATAGTTTCTGGGTATGGCACCACTGGGGAAAATGGACGCTACCCGTCTTGCCGGGCGGTTTGACCGTAGGAGCCCTGTGGATTATCAATTTAGGCACCGCCTTTATCACCCGATTTCGGCTAAATCGTGAAGAAGCAGGGATGTTTTTGTCGCACTTCGGGTTGAT
>JBBQYF010000199.1:0-5648 GCA_038208955.1 Elusimicrobiota bacterium | reverse complement strand
AACCAAGGTTTGTGTTTTGCCACCCGAATTCGTGTCCCAAAGAATGGAGGTATGGTCCTCAGATCCCGTTACGAGGAGCTTACCATCGCCGCTCATATAGACGCTCATGACACCTGCTGTGTGCCCCTTCAACGTGCGCTGCTTATCACCGGTCGTATCCCATAAAATCGCTGTCCCATCCTCGGATCCCGTAACGAGACGATTGCCATCGTCGCTCAGACCAAGGCTGCTGACTCCGTACTGTTGCCCCGAGAACGTGCGGATTACCTCGCCCGTCTCGACGTTCCATAAAACCGCGCTGGCCACTGTGTCGTCCCTATATCCCGTTGCCATAATCTTGCCGTCACTACTAAATACATTGCTTTCGACAAATTGGGATTCTCCCTTGAACGTACGCCGTTTCACCCCCGTTTCGGCGTCCCACACGATCGAGGTCGAGTCGAAAGCTCCCGTAACCAGTCGTTTCCCATCCTTGGTAAAACTCACGGCCGTGACGGCTCCTTTGTGCCCCTTTAAGGTGTGAATCGCTTCGCCCGTCTGGGTGTCCCACAGAATCACTATTCCATCCACGCATCCCGTGGCTAACCGCTTGCCATCATCGGTCAGATTTACGGTATCGACGTAGCTTGTGTGCCCTTTGAAGGCCCGAATAGGTTTACCTGCCTGTGTGTCCCATAGAAGCGCTGTCGTATCGTTTGATCCCGTCGCCAGGCGCTTGCCATCCAAACTCAAACTCACGCTTCTAACGGTTTCCGCACGGCCATTGAACGTGCGAAGCTTTTCGCCAGTCTCAGTGGCCCATAAAATTACAGTTTGGTCTGCGGATCCCGTCGCTAGACGAACGCCATCCGCGCTAAAACTCGCGCTACTTATCGTCAGCCTTTGACCGCTTAAGGTGCGTAGCTTCGCACCGGAATCGACGTCCCATAGTTCTGTGTTAGCGGATCCGCCGACGACGAGCCGCTTACCATTTACGCTTAAGCTTACGCTATCGGGACTATGCGAATCTCCTTTGAAAGTGCGGACCTTTTCGCCCGTCTCCGTATTCCACAAAATCACGGTCCCAAACACATGACCGGTGACAAGACGCTTACCATCCAAACTCAAACTAATACATTCAACCCATTTGTCCGCCCCGCCATACCTTTGAAGTTCGTTGCCGGTCTCCGTATCCCACAGTACGGCCGTCTTGTCCCACGATTGCGTGACCAGACGTTTATAGTCCGCGCTCAAACTGACACACCCCACCGATTCGTTGTGTCCCGCGAACGTACGGATTTTTTCGCCCGTCTCCGCGTTCCATAAGACAGCAGTGTTGTCGTACGATCCTGTTACGAGACGCTTGCCATCCGCGCTCAATCCGACACTGGTGACATGACTAGAGTGCCCGTCAAATTTGCGCAGTTTTTCCCCTGTTCGAACATCCCACAACACTGCGGCATCTTGGCCAAACTCTGTGGCCAAGCATTTGCCATCGGCACTCAAACTAACACTATGTACGCCGTGCGCCCCACCTTCAAAAGTACGAAGTTTTTCGCTGGTGTTCGCATCCCACAAAATTGCGGTACCGTCATTTGCTGCGGTGACGAGAAATTGACCGTCAGCACTCAATTGAACGTAAGTGATGCGGTTCGTGTGTCCTGTTTGCACCACTGGCTCAAATTTGGGAGGCCGGGCGGGTGCCAGCGTCGGTTCCGCAGCGCCCGCCTGAAGAGTGGCAATTGCCATTAGCACGACCGAGATGATGCAGCGATTCATCGGCTACCTCCGGATTGGGCCTCGCTCCCGGGATAAGATCGCTCTTAATATAGGAATAGTTGCGCGGAGTAGCGACGATCGATGGAACGACGCGTCCCCGAAGGGACTGCCAGTCAAACAATTGTTTGGAGACATTAACACCTGGCTCATCGCAAGCTCTCACGTGTGCTATCATTATTATGGTGGGATTCCGCAAATCTTCATCCGCAGCGGAGCGTTTTCATGTCCGCAACCGTCACTCTCGAAATCATGGGCGGATTGGGGATCGTCCGGCGCTTTGTTTATCAGGACCGAACCACTGTCCTGCTCGGCCGCGACTCCGATTGCCAGATTCGCTTTCCCAGGGATCGGGCGCATCAATCGGTGTCGCGCCATCACTGCCTAATCGATATCAATCCTCCCGAAGTCCGCATTCGCGACCTCGGCAGCCGGAGCGGCACGCGCGTCAATGGTCGGCTCATCGGCAAACGCGATAAGGAATTGACCGCCGAAGAGGCCGCCGCGATTCCCTTCGATGAACATACCCTTTTCGACGGCGACGAGATCAAACTGGGCCGTATCCAGATAAAATTAGATATTAAAGAGCCTGTTTATTGCAATCACTGCGCCGTCGAGATCCCGCTAGACCAAAAAGAAGAAAGCAGACTGCCCAACAGTGTCTATCTCTGCTTCGGTTGTCGAAGTCAAACATCCCTGGAGGCTTTCGCCTCTCAGCCGAAAGACGATGTTTGCTCACGCTGTGGCAGAAATCGATCTGATGAATCGGCTAGCGGCGAGCTGTGTGAGGAGTGCAAGAGCGCTCCCGACGAAGTGGCCCGACGCTTTCTCGCCCTGGCCAATCGAGGCGGCCCAGACCTGGCCGCCTTTCGAGGCTATCAGCTGGTCAAGGAGCTCGGTCACGCCGAGCTAGGCTCAGCTTTTCAAGTTGTCCATGAAAAGTCGGACGAATGGCGCACGTTGAAGTTAATGGTGCCGCAAATCGCATCCACGAAAAAGCTTCGTGATCTCTTCATGAGCGAAGCCGCGACCATGAAAGTGCTGGACCATCCTCATATCGTCCGTCTCTACGACGTCGCTCGTTCACATGGCACATTTTTCTTGCTCCACGATTATTGCGAGGGCGGCACCGTCGGCGAGTTGCTCAACCGCCGTGGCAAACTTCCCGACGAAATGGCCGTGCGCTTGATTCTTCAGGCACTGGAAGGGCTGGAGTATGCCCATCGAGTGAAGCTTCCCCCCGTAGCTCAGGCCGATGGCTCTCAAACGGTGGCGCGAGGTCTGGTCCATCGCGACATCAAGCCACAGAACCTCTTCCTGGAGCGGATCGCCGCGAAGTATAGCGCCAAAATCGGCGATTATGGCCTCGCCAAGGCCTTCGACCTGACCGGCCTGAGCGGTCTGTCGATGACCGGCAAAATCACCGGCTCACCCGCGTTCATGCCACGCCAACAGCTGCTCGACCACCGCAACCCAAAACCCGAGGTCGATGTCTGGGCTTTGGCTGCGACGCTTTATTACATGCTTACAATGCAATATCCAAGGGAATTTCGCAAAGGCGCCGATCCCTGGCAAGTGATATTGCAAACCAAACCAATTTCCATTCTCGAGCGCGAGCCGGCGTTGCCGCGTCGTCTGGCGAACATTATTGATGAGGCGCTGATTGATAGCCCGGAAATTAAATTCAAGACCGCACCCGAATTCCACGCGGCACTCAAAGAAATGTTCTAAAAGCCCATTCAATCGGCAATTCAGACACAACTCGTTTAGCCGCGAGCCGCCGGGCGAGCGCTCGCCTCATAAGCGTTTTTTTAATTTAATGGCTTCGACGCGCCTCTTCATGTGCATGGCAAGCGGTCGAAACATTTCAAATGGAAGACAATTTTGGCGTCCTAGAGAATTGATGTAAAATGTCCAAAATTTAGCGAGCAGGATCCAACTGACAATTCGTCACTGTAGAAGAAAATGGTTGAAGAAATCACGCAGTGACTGCGATTTTTGTCGTAGCAATGCACGGCTTGGTTTCGAGCACAATCGACTATTCAAGCTGCCCGAGAGCCTGTAACTCAAGAGAAGGGCGCACCAGGGATGCCTTATCTTCCGTTACAAGCTCGGCTTTTTTCGCTTACTTCTTATGCTCCAACACCTTCGGCCCATCCGTTTTGTACGCCCCGGTCCCCCCCTGATAAAACAACCCATGATACCACTGCAAATTGACTCTTGAAGGCAACAAAAACCCCTGATAATCCCAGCCCCACGTCCCTTCATACATCTGTTTCGGGCCGCCCAGCCTTCCGGGGCTGCCGCCGCCGACGTAGTAACCGGTGTAATGGCCGGTGTCGGTCGGCTTAGCGATGCGTGAGATCTCGGACGGGTTGCCCGCGTGCTTTTGCTCGTCCACGTTCGGCAGGCATGGAGGATCGGCTTGTAGCCGGGATGCCGCCAATGCCAATCCCAGTAGCGTGAGGTACGCCAAGGTCCTCATACAATTCCCCCCTCGGGATTCCGGTTGTTCTTTTGATACGGTAGGCGAACGCCGGTGTACGAATACTGATCGACACGCAGATTAATCGGGGGTTCGTATCCCGATGCTCCCCCGATTGTCACGACATCATCCTGATCAACACCGTCGCCGCTGACTCCAAAGCCTCCAACCATTCCGGCCTGCGTGTAAACAACGGAGCTTCCCGGGAAGAAGACGATGCCATCCTGATTATGAGGATTATTCGGGTCCCTAAAGTTTGTCGACGGATGGAAGGCGTCATAGCCCTGAACACTTTGAAACGCCGAAGCGGGGAGCGGTGCGCCTATTTGTAGGCCGGTCTCTGGATTGGTTCCACCGTCATTCAATATGGAGAACGGTCCAGGCGGGGCGCCGGGAATACCTTCGGGGAACCGTGGCTCGGCAAGATAGCGGAAGGTCCGGCTTGTGAAGGCCACTCCCACTGGAATGCCGGGAACCTGATCGACCGGCTGCACCCTCGTGGAGTCGTAGTAGGCGACGTTGCGCGACTTGGCGACGGCGACATCGATCGAGAAGATCGTCGCATCCGGCATTCGATAAAGACCAAGCAGGTTCCCATCTTTGTCCGACACGGCGAAGACCATCTTGGTTGTGCTATCGAGAGGCAACCGAATGGCTGCTCGAGTCAAATTGGCTTGGGTAATGCCGTGAGTGACAATTTGGGTAACTTGTTCCGCGCTGATTCCGGCACCCGCGTGCGGCGTCACGAGCCAACCACTTGCGGCGATCACGCCGTCGGTGTAATAGGCTGTATTGTTCGCGGCTATTTGAGTCGTCGCGATCGGCATTGCTCCGGGCGCGATCGGCTCCGCGAAGCCATCGAATGGATTACCGGTGCCTAGAGTCTTCCCGAAATCTGCCAGGTGCCGTGGCCCTTGCGTGCCGCCGGGACCAAAGATGTCAAGGGTTATGCCGACGAGATCGATTCGCATTGTGGACGGCGTCAGCGGTCCGGTCGAAATGTTGGCCACCGGAGCGATGCCTGACAAACTGCCGACCGGAAGGCCGATCCCGGGCGCTCCTCCGAGAGCAGCGAAGGCCATAAATTCCGCTTCCAACGATCGATCGCGTTTCGATGGATCGTAGTCCGCACTCAGAGCGCTATTCTCTTCACTGGCATAGCCAGTCTTGCCTGGGAAGAAGATACCGATGCCGCCAACCTCGACGGGAGCATTGGTATTTGGATCATTCTTGTAGATCGGAATGCCACCTGGCAGAGTCCCGATGCCGCGACCCTGCCCCTGTGGATCAAGTCCCGAAACGAAACCGTAGGACTCGGGAGCATACAGAAGGGTTTGGCTTCCAGGTATTTATTGCAAAGGCACATTGAAACGACTCGGCAAGCGATTGGCCGGATTCGTGTCTTTGT
>JBBQYF010000198.1:0-5681 GCA_038208955.1 Elusimicrobiota bacterium | reverse complement strand
ATTTCCTGCATCGTCGGGGGAGCCAAATTCGCTTCAATTTCTTTCGCGTACCAGTCCTGCGCACTCATCCCGGCCACTTTGGCAGCTAGGGTAAAGATGAGATCGCGTGACTTTTGATCGATCCAGCTTTTCTTCACCTGGTAGACGTTGTTCTCTGCATCAAAAAGTTTCGCGCCAAGTTCGTCCTGCATCTGTTTTTCTGTCAATACGGTGTTGCCAATTTTGGCGACGGCATGAGTATTCTCAGCATGCAGAGCGCCTCCCCAAAATAAAAGGACGACAAATGGAAGTAGCCAACGATAACGATTGATCATGGAAAAATCTCCTAGCCGCGAAGTTGTGAGTGGTTCCTAAATGTAGCTGGAAATGGGTTCTTTTGCAAGCCAGCCACGTCAGAAGAATTTTAGTAAAATTATCGGATGACCGCGCCACTATCTCCTGTTCTGGAACTCATCGGACGCCAAGCGCTCTTGGCTAAAACGGCCAGCCGCCACCTGGCGGCTGCGGGCTCGGCTGAAAAGACGAAGGCGTTATTGGCAATGGCTGAGGCCCTGGCGGCCGGGTCTGGTGAGATTTTGTTTCACAACGAAATTGACGTCGAAGCGGCGCGCGAAGCCGGCTTGGCTGCGCCACTGATTGAGCGGCTCGAGTTATCCCAAAAAAGCATCGACTCCATGGTGGCTGGGTTGCGCGAGATTGCCGGACAGCCGGATCCGATTGGCCAGGTTATTGATGCCTGGACGCGTCCCAGCGGGATCACGATCGAGAAAGTCCGCGTGCCCTTGGGTGTTGTCGCCATGGTCTACGAATCGCGTCCCAACGTGACGGTCGACGCCGCCGCATTATGTCTTAAATCGAGTAACGCGACGTTGCTGCGCGGAGGATCGGAAGCGATTAACTCCAATCGGGCGATTGCGCAAGTACTAATCGCCGCACTGCGTGCCGAGGGCTTTCCGGATGGGACGCTTCAACTGCTGGCCGACACCAGCCGCGAAAGCATTATGGACTTGATCCGACTCAGTGGCATTGTCGATCTCGTCATCGCGCGCGGGTCCGAACAAATGATTAATCACGTGATCGCCAACGCCACCGTTCCTGTGCTGGGGCACGGCAATGGTATTTGTCATGTATATGTAGACGATGCGGCGGATCTCGCGATGGCTGAAAAAATTGCTTTTAATGCCAAAGTGAGCCGTCCGAGCGCCTGCAATGCGATGGAAACATTGCTCGTGCACAAATCCGTTGCCGCGGCATTTTTGCCTAAACTGGCGCAAGCTTATCAAGCCGCCGGCGTTGAAGTCCGCGGAGATGAAGTCACCCGGTCCGTGATTCCGGCAGCCTTGCCTGCGACCGAGGAAGACTGGCGCACCGAATATCTGGACTTGATCGTAGCGGTGCGCGTGGTCGATTCTCGCGAGCAAGCCATCGAGCATATCAACTGGTACGGGTCGGGACATTCCGACTCAATTGTCACGGAGGACGCCGCGCACGCCAAACAATTTCTCTTGCTGGTCGATTCTGCCGCCGTCTTTCATAACGCCTCGACCCGGCTCCACGACGGTAGCGTCTTCGGCTTAGGTGCCGAGATCGGTATATCGACCCGTAAGTTCCACGCCCGCGGCACCATGGGGGCGCGCGAACTCACGACAACCAAATACGTGGTCCGTGGTACCGGTCAAATTCGCGAATAAATGAAAATCGCGCTGTTCGGCGGTACGTTCAACCCGATTCATGTTGGCCATTTGTTGATGGCTGAATCAGCGAGCGAGAGGTTTAAGCTGGACCGCGTCATCTTCCTACCGGTCGGCGCTCCCCCGCACAAGCCCGCTCCGGGTACTTCCGCCCGGCATCGTCTGGCAATGATCCGTCTCGCCATCCGTGGAAATCCCCGCTTCGTCGCGAGCGACTGGGAAATCCGTCAGGGCCGGCCCGTCTATTCGATCGAATCCCTAACGTATTTTGGCGCACAACACCCCAAGGATAAATTGTTTTTTATTGTCGGTACCGATTCGCTTCGCGCGGTCCCTGGCTGGCAACGCGGCGACGAGGTGCTCAAGGCGGCATCTTTTTTAGCCGTTGAGCGGCCCGGGTGCGCCTGGCGCTCGCTTCCGGCCGTCCTCCGTCGACAAGCCCAGGTGGTGGCTTCATGGCCCGTGCCTTTTGCCAGCCATGAAATTCGCCGCCTTTTGTCGGAGGGCCGGTCCATTCGTTATCAGGTTCCCGCGACAGTCGAGCGCTATATTCGGCGTCATCGCCTTTACCGGAAACGCGGCGCATGATCGCCGCACGCCGCCGCCTCGATCTTTCGATTGCTGGAAGTTGTCTCTTTCTGTCTGCCTTGACGATGGTGCTCAGCTGGACCAGCCCGATCGCCCGGTCCCTCTGCCGAGGCGAGCGGATTACAGGCCTTTTGATCGGCAGCGATTACGAAGACAACACGCGCCACTCCGACACCTTAATGGTGGTATCGTATGACCCGGGCCGACGGTTTCTGGATATTCTTTCGATCCCTCGCGATACCATGGTGTCGATTCCGACGCTCGGCCGTGTCAAACGAATCAATGAAGTCTTCGCCTATGAATTCAAACACACAGGTCGTAATTTTGATTTGACCTCGAGCCGGCTGACGAGCGAGGTGGCGATAATGCTCTCCTCAGGCTCCTTTCATCCCTTAGTTATTCCTTACTATTTTACGATCGACTACAGCGGTTTCCGGTCCTTGATCGATTTGATGGGAGGCATTTATGTACGCGTTTATGAACCGATGAATTACGATGACAGCTGGGGACACTTGCATATTCATTTTCAACCGAGTCCCGAACCGCAGTGGTTAAACGGAAAGCGCGCTCTTGAGTATGTGCGTTTCCGCGGCGGCAGCGCCGACCAGGGCCGTGTCCGTCGTCAACAGCTGTTTATCAAGGAAATTTTGAAACGTCTTAAAAACCCGGCTCTGTTATGGCGCCTGCCCACCTATACCAAAACATTCTTAGCGGGCTTTCATACCAATGCGAGCATGTGGGATTTGGTGACCCTGTTTGTGGAAGGTCGGCGGCTAGACTGGCATAATCTTCGACCGCTGTCGCTGCCGGGAAAACCGAATGGCCAGCTTTGGGAAATGAACGTCGAAAATACGCAGCGCATTGTCGCGCTGATGACGTCTCCGGCGCCTTCCCGGGCCGCGCTTGCACGAGCGGAAGCCCATTCCGCAGCGACCTGGCACGGCAAACCAACCGTCGAAGTGTGGAATGCTTCGGATCGGCCGAATGCGGCCAAAGCCGTGACGGTCCTGCTCCGCGACAAAGGTTTTGATGTCGTCAAGTTTGGAAATTTCTCGACGCGCCAGCAGCAGACGCTCGTCGTGGATCGATCGGGCGACTTGCGACCCGCGCAAGCCGTTGCCGAAGCGCTTCAGTCGGCGACGCCGGACGTCGTCAGCCGGCCCGATCAGTCGTTACAAGTCGATGTTTCAGTGATTGTTGGAAATGATTATCCGATTACGGATGAACGGTGGAAACCATGATGCACGATTTTCGTTCACTAGCACGCCACGCCGCTCGAGCCGCCTCCGATAAAAAAGGAGAGGATATCCTGGTGTTCGACTTAAGAAAGATCAGCGATATCTCCGACTTTGTGGTTATTGCGGGAGCTGATTCGTCGGCACAGATGCGTGCGATCCAGGATACGATCGAAGAGGCCCTGGAAGTTGCGGGTATTCGTCCGCTTCGCCGTGAAGGCGGCCACACGGCGCGCTGGCTGGCGCTGGATTACGGCGCTCTCGTTGTTCATGTCATGCGCCCGGAGGCGCGCGAGTTCTACCGCCTGGAGCAACTTTGGGACGGCGCCAAAGCGATTGTTTGGGAAGAACCGAAACCGCCCAAAAAGAAAAAGAAATGATCGTCGACGATCTTCGCCAATGGATTGACGGAGTCGTCACGCCTTGGGTCGCGGCCCAAGGGCTTCCGGGCGTACCCCGCTATGTGCTGGAAGAACCGCCGGCGGGTATAGAATTCGATGTGGCTTGCAACCTCGCCTTGCTGATTGCCAAGCCGCTTAAAAAATCACCGCGCGCGGTCGCCCAAGAGTTGCAGGCGCTCTTTCCTAAGGATCAAGGCCTCGTCGGAGAGATCACGATCGCGGGCCCTGGCTTCCTCAACTTTCAATGGACGCTGCCCGTGCTCATCCGCGAAATGCAGGCATTGTTGAACGATCCCCTGCTCTACGGCCGGCTCCCCGCGGATGCCGCCAAGAAAGTCCTTATCGAATTCGTGTCAGCGAATCCGACGGGACCATTGCACGTCGGTCACGGACGCGGCGCTGCGCTAGGGGATTCCTTGGCGCTCATTTTGCAACACCTTGGGCATTCGGTAAAACGCGAATATTACATCAACGATGCGGGCAATCAGGTGCAGCTGTTAGGGCAATCCTTGCTCGCTCGCGTCAAAGAGCTGCAGGGCCTGCCATTCACCTTGCCTGAGGAAGGTTATGTCGGGGACTACGTGCGTGACATCGCGCGCGATTATTTACAGGCGCATCCCAATCACGCTGAGGATTTGGACCAAGCCATTGCTTTTGCGCTAGCCCAGATGCAGAAAGCCATTGAAAAAGATCTGCTGGATTTTGGCGTGCGGTTTGATGACTGGTTCAACGAATCGCGTTTGGTGCGCGACGGTCTTGTTGAGCGTTATGTGGCGCTTTTGAAATCACGGGGATTTATCGAAGAAGCCGACGGAGCGCTTTGGTTTGTGGCGCCCGGAGACGATCCGGAAGCAAAAGACAAAAACCGCGTCATCCGGCGGCAGGATGGGCGTTGGACTTATTTTGCCACCGACATTGCTTACCACGCCGATAAGTTCGACCGCGGTTTCGACCAATTGATCGATGTGTGGGGCGCGGATCACCATGGATACGTTCCGCGCGTGAAAGGATCGATGCAGGCGCTGGGCTACGACAGTTCCAAACTGCATATCGTCTTAAACCAGCTGGTCGCGCTGACCCGCGACGGGGTTCCGGTATCGATGTCCAAACGCTCGGGAGATTTCGTTATGCTGCGCGATGTGCTGAACGAGGTAGGTCGTGATGCTTGCCGGTTTTTCTTTGCCATGCGCGGGCCGAACACGGCCTTTGAATTCGATTTGGAATTGGCTAAAAAACATAGCAACGACAACCCCGTTTTCTATCTGCAGTACGCCCATGCGAGAATATGCTCCATTTTCCGACAGGCCGCCGTCCCACTCGATACGACCGCCGATCTCGGACTTTTGAAGGAAAAAGAGGAACGTGAGCTGATGAAGCGAATGGCGGTATTTCCGCAAATTTTGCGGGTCTGCGCAGAAGAAGATTCTCCGCATCCTCTCGCCAATTACCTGCTGCTCTTATGCCGGCAGTTTCATCATTTCTACGACCATCACCGGGTCTTGGGCGAGGACCTAGGCCTCACCCGTGCGCGGCTGCGCTTGCTCGGGGCGACGCGACAGCTGCTGAAAGTGGGCATGATGCTGCTAGGGGTCAGCGCCCCGGAAAGTATGTAATTGCACCCTTGACGAGTCTCTTTAGTGTTCCCCCATGATCTCCCTCGTCCGCCGGAGGTGGGAGAGGGTTGGGGTGAGGGCGCATCGATTTGCAATTGACGCAAAAGAGTTCTAGAATTTTTTTGCATTGACCAACGATCCGCTACTGAATGT
>JBBQYF010000197.1:0-5704 GCA_038208955.1 Elusimicrobiota bacterium | reverse complement strand
AAATCCCACGTCGTTCATCAAATCACGCTCTTAATCGGAACCGACACGCGCGACTCGATCGAAAAACTATTGACGATGACCATGACGCGCGGGAAAGGCAAAGCCACCGTACTCAGCATGCTGATTTTGTACATCGCGGGTTCGCAAATTTTTTCACAGCTGCGCACGGCGATGAATTTCATTTGGGATCTGCCTGCGCGCGAGGAGCATTATGTCGCCCGCTATGCCCGCAATACGCTCCTCAATCTTTTAATGATTTTGGGGATGGCGGGCTTTGTTCTGTTGTTTATCGTCAGCGATACGATTCTCGTCTTTATGCGCAGCTCGCTCTTCCATTTTGTCCCCTGGATGCGGCATAAACATTTATTTCAAACGCTCAATACGGTCCTCGCCTATCTGTTCTCCTACACCTTCTTCGCCGCCGCCTATAAGTTTTTGCCAGATACCTCGATCACCTGGAAGGACGTCACTCCCGGAGCGCTGTTCACATCCACTGTTCTCATCATCGGCAAATGGGCTTTCGCCTTGTACTTAAGACACGAATCGTTCGAGACAATATATGGTGCGGCCAGCTCAATCATCGTCGCCATGGTCTGGATTTATTTCGCGGCCCAGATTTTCTTTTTTGGCGCCGAATTTACTTGGCTTTACACCAAACGCTTCGGCTCCCGCGCGCCACAAGGCTCTGACGATCAACTCCATGCGTCCCGTTAAGTCAGGCTTAGACGTTTTGGAATCCAAACGCTTTGCCAGCCTGCGTGGCGCCCGCATCGGAGTCATTAGTCATCAGGCGTCGGTCAATGCCCGCCTGATTCATGTTATTGATCTTCTCCGTCAGTATAAAATGAACGTTGTCGCGCTCTTTGCTCCCGAGCATGGATTATGGGGTACGGCCCAGGATCAGGTCGAGATCGCGGCGGCTCCGCTCAGCATGGGCGCGCAAAAAGCTTCCCCCGGGCCCGAGACCCCCGTGTTTAGTCTCTACGGCGAACGCCGCGTCCCGACGGAAGAGCACCTGCGTGATGTCGACATTCTTCTGTGCGATTTACAAGATGTGGGCAGCCGTTATTACACTTTTATTTGGACCATGGCTCTCGCGATGCAAGCTTGCGCGAAATACGGCAAAAAATTTGTGGTCATAGATCGTCCCAACCCGATTGGGGGCTTGGCCATGGAAGGACCGGTTCTGGATTTAAACTTTGCGTCCTTTGTTGGGCTGTATGCATTACCCGTGCGCCATGGCATGACCACGGGCGAAGTAGCACGTTGGGTGAATGCGACTTACCGTATCGGAGCTGAACTCGAGGTTGTGGCGATGGAGGGTTGGCGGCGACGAATGCTTTTTGACGAGACAGGGCTTCCTTGGGTATTGCCCTCCCCGAATATGCCGAGCCTGGAAACAGCTCTTGTCTATCCGGGCGGCTGTCTGATCGAGGGAACCAATTTGTCGGAAGGGCGGGGTACCACGCGGCCCTTTGAACTTCTGGGCGCCCCCTTTATAATTCCGGAAGAACTCTGGTCCCGCTTAAACGCCCAGAGGCTTCCTGGAGTCTTGTTCCGGCCTTGTCGCTTCGAGCCCACTTTTCATAAGTTTCAAGGCCAGGTCTGCGGAGGCGTTCAACTCCATGTGACGGACCGGCGTACCTTCAAAGGTTTCCTCACCACCCTCGTGCTTATTCAGCAGGTCTTTAAACTCTATCCCCAGCAATTTGCCTGGCGTGATCCTCCCTACGAATACGAAAAAGAAAAGTGGCCCTTCGATATTTTGTGCGGACAGGACAGGATCCGCAAAACCATCGAGGGCGGTCGACCCGTGCAGAGGCTGGAACGATTCTGGCGGCAAGATATCGCTCGATTCCACCATCAGCGAAAACCTTTTTTACTGTATAATTGACATCGCTATCCTGAAACCGTTGGGTTTCATAATGATGAATTCCAGCCAACAATCCGCGGGAACGATGACCGAAGGCTAAGGAACAAACGCATGTCACCAGAAGAATTGATCGGCTTAAAACTTGTGTTCGGTATTCCGGGCACCCGCGCCACACCCGAGATCATTCAGCATTTCAAAGACACGCGTTGCCACGGCCTCATACTCTACCGAATCAATTTTGAATCGCCGGACCAGATTCGCGCTCTCATTTCAGATCTCGAAAACGCTTTGGGCTACCGGTTGCTCGTCTGCACCGACCATGAAGGCGGACGCGTGATCATGTTTGGGGACGGCGTCACCGTCTTCCCTTCCGCGCAAGCTTTTGGGCGTAGCGCCAATACGCAGTTCGCTCGCCATCAAGGTGAGCAGGAAGCGCGCGAGCTGCGCCGCCTGGGCATCGACGTCAACTTTGCCCCCGTGCTCGATGTTCTGACGGACGTCTATAGTCCGAACATCGGCGTTCGTTCTTTTGGGAGCGATCCCGATTTAGTGGCGAAAATGGGAGCCGCCCGGATTTCGGCGATGCAGGTCGAAGGGCTTTCGGCCTGCGCTAAACATTTTCCCGGCCTCGGGCCGGCCAGTCTTGATCCGCATTTAAAACTGCCGACGATCAGCACCACCTGGCCGGAACTCGAGGCGGTCCATCTCGTGCCGTTTTTGCGCGCGATGCGGACGGCCGTTCATTCGATCATGACTTCACACCCCCTTTATCCAAACTTGGATTCCACGCCGCGCACCCCGGTCACCTTCTCACGCAAAATTGTTCACGACTATCTGCGCATGAAGATCGGCTACAAGGGAGTTATTTTCAGCGACGATCTCGAGATGGGTGCGATCACGGAGCTTTGCCCGATTGGCGAGGCGGCCGTTAAAGCGGTTCAGGCCGGGCACGACATGGTTTTGGCCTGTCATGACCGGACTGCTCAACGCCAAACGTATGACGCGCTTGTCGCAGCAGCCAGTGCGGGCCAATTAAATCGGAAGGAGCTGGAGGACAGCGCTCAGCGAATCGAGATTCTACGCGCGCGCCGAACAGACCGTTTCTCAGGCCAGCCGGGAACGCTAGCCCGCGCCGAACGCGAGCGCCATGATGTACAAGCGCTCGTTCGCGAGATTACGTCCGCTTCGGTGACCGTTCTCCGGGACGGCCCGCCCCTTCTATCCGGGACGCCGGCGATGGTACTCTTTCCCCGGATTTCGGCACTCGCCCCAACGATCATGATTGAAAAGGAACTTCAGGATGAAGCTGCCTTTTTGCGCGCCCAACTTAAACCTTTGGCGATGGATATCGAACCTTTGCTGTATGATCTCGACCCTACAGCCGAGCAGATTCAGCGCGCCACGGAGGCAGCCGCCAAGGCCCCGCAGACGCTTATCGTCCTCTATGACGCGCATATCCACGGGGCTGAAAAAGAACTCCTGCAGGCCGTCCAGGCCAAGGCCAAGCGCCTCGTAGTCATCCTTCTGCGCGATGCCTACGATATCGAATTTGTCCTCGCTGGGACGCTGTGCCTGACCAACTTCGGGCCGCGGGTCTGCGATTTAACCGCCGTCTTCGAAAAACTCGTGGCGCTCGCCGCGGTTCCCACTCCCCAGTAACATGCACTCCGCTCCACGGACCCCCGCCGTCGTCGGCGTGGACCTAGGCGGCTCCTGGCTTCGCATCAAAGCACTGACACTCGACGCAAAGGTCTATCGTCAAAGTCACATCCCCGCGCCTTCCCTGAACGATTTTCCCAAAGTCCTGACGGCTATTTTAAAATTATGGAAATGCCGGCCGCGGCGCCTCGTTGTGGCGTCAAAAGGTATTTGGACACCCCGCGAGCAAGAACTTCTGCGCCAACGCTTGGCACCTCTCGCCACTCACGTTTCGGTAATGCCCGACGTCGAAGCGGCTTGGCGCGGCGCCTTCGTGGATTACGGTTCTGAAGACTCGCGAATGCCGTCAGGAGTGCTGCTGATCGCCGGCACGGGATCGATCGCGCTCGGGCGAGACGAAGATGGGCGATTGCTGCGCGCCGGCGGACTTGGCCCCCTCTTAGGGGATGAGGGTTCAGCGTTTTGGATCGGCCGTGCTTGGGCGCGTCATCGGGGCGAGCGAATCGCGGGCGCGTCCGTCGCGTCCATTGCGAAACTGAGCCGGAAGGTTTTTTCACAAGCCATCGAGGGCGATTCGGTCGCCCGGTTCATTCTGAAGGACGCCCAAAAAGCGTTGGCGACCTTGGTTCAAATGGTCGCTCGCAAAGGTCGCTGGTCTCGAACGATCCGCTGGAGCAGCGCGGGCGGCTTATGGAAAATTCCCGGCTTTCAGGAGGGCGTCCAAAAACGACTTGGGCAAAAATACCGATGGACGGCGCCCCGGCAAGATGCCCTAACCTCGGCCGCGCTGGAATCCTTAATTGCCGAGCGCCGAATTCATGTCCGATGACTAACGAAACGCCGGAAAAATCACTGCCCGATTATCTTCGACCAGGATTGCGCTTGCTGATTGTCGGCATTAACCCGGGATATTACTCCGCTCAGGTGGGTCATTATTACGCACGACCAGGCAATTTGTTTTGGTGGGGGCTTTCCAATTCGGGGCTCGTGCCGAAGGCATTAGGTCCCGAGGATGATGCGGAACTATTGAATTACGGCATCGGACTAACGGACGTCGTTAAACGCGCGACTCATAGCTCGGGAGATCTAACTCAGGAAGAATTCGATTCCGGCGCCAAAGCCACGGCACGAATGATCGAAGAGTATCAGCCCGCTGTCGTTTGTTTTGTAGGAATTCTCGGGGCGACAGCCTTTCTCGGGCGGCAAGTGCGTCCAGGTCCACTCGAGGAAAAAATTGGCAACACGCGATTGTTTGCGATTCCCTCACCCAGCCGGCGCAATGCTCACTATGGGAAAGACGGTATCCTGCGGTTTTTCCGACGATTGGCCGACTATGTCTTAATCCATACGGCCGCGGAAACCATCATGGAGTTGCCGTCTTAGCGGGTATCACAGGTGGATCCACCGGATCCGGTGATGGCATTTTTTGAATGCGCGCAATGGCCGCCGTAGCCAAAGTCCCCACATCCGGATCGTTTTTAAGTTCCATTAATGCCGGAACCGCTTTATCCGCATCGGGGCCTAGCCGCGCCAGCACGTCGATAACATCGCGGCACACATTCAAATTATCCAATCCTTTTATCAAGCCCGGAACGGCCGGCGTACCGATATGAATGAGCGCCTCTTTCGCCGCCGTACCGACTGATTGGGTCGCCTCGGATTTATAATTCATCGCCTCAATCAAGTTAGGAACGGCGGGAACAGCCGCCTCACCCAAACGCCCCAGCGTGTTGGCCGCGGCAAAAGAAACTGCGGGTACTGGGTCGAACAGTGTTTGAGAGAGAGCGGATATAATCTCGGGGGCCGTAAGACCCAAGCCGCTGATGAGTTCGATGGCCGGGATGCGCTGCTGCGGATCAACGCTTTGCAAGACCGCCAGTACCGCCGAGAGGGCTGGTGAATCCGTGGGCGAAATTTTCAGAATTTTCTTGGCTGTATCTAAATTCGGCGGCCCTGACGTTTTATCGAGGTCGACGTCAGCTTTTGCGGGAGTGAAGGCTTGTGCCGTCGATTCCGGCTCCAGTGGCGCTGGAATCGAGCGTCGCGATCTTATCACACGCGAAACCGGCTTAACGATATTGGCTTTGGCGCGCGGGAGTATTGCCAGCGGACTCGGCGATGGCACGGGAGCCGTACTGGGCTGAGGTCCAATCATCACCGGATTTTCAACGA
>JBBQYF010000196.1:0-5706 GCA_038208955.1 Elusimicrobiota bacterium | reverse complement strand
GCTCGCGTAAAGGACGCGGGGGTGATCATTGGCTATGTCGCTCATAATCCCAGTCCAACGGGCAACCGACTTTGCAATGCGGCGGGGTTGTTAGCGGGCGGCCGCTTGGTCGCCACGCGTCATAAGCAACTCCTCCCCTCCTACGATGTCTTTGATGAGACGCGGCAATTTGCCCCGGGAATCTCCGCACCGCCCGTCGAATGGGGGGGTCAGCAATTAGGCATCACCATCTGTGAAGATATGTGGAACGACGCCGCCTTCTGGCCGCACCGCGGTTATGCGGTCGATCCGGTCCGGGATTTGGCCAAGGCGGGGGCTGATTTTATTGTCAATATTTCCAGTTCGCCTTTTCATCTCCGCAAGTCGGGCTTGCGGTTGAACATAATCCGCAGTCACGTGCGCCAAAACCACCGGCCGTTTTTTTTCGTGAACCAAGTCGGCGGTAATGACGACTTAATCTTCGACGGTCAGAGCATGGCCGTGGACGCGCATGGTCAAATCATCGCGCAAGGCAAACGGTTCGAGGAAGACCTGTTAGTGGTGGATTCGGATTCGGACGCGGAAGGAACCCCCGACTGGCGCGACACACCCGATATCGAGCAGGTTCGCGATGCGTTGCTATTGGGCATCCAAGACTATGTGCGTAAATGCAAATTTACCAAAGTGGTTTTGGGTCTGAGCGGCGGCATCGATTCCGCCGTAACCGCGGCGCTCGCGGTCAGAGCGTTGGGACCAAAAAATGTTGTTGGCGTCTCGATGCCGTCCCCTTATTCTTCGCGGGGTAGCGTGGTCGACGCTGTTTTGCTGGCTAAAAATTTAGGAATCAAAATACACTCCATTCCCATTTCCTCGATCTTTAGGGGATTCAAATCCGTCCTGCGAAAAACATTTGCCGGTCACGCCAATGATGTTACCGAAGAGAACCTGCAGGCGCGCATTCGTGGATCGATTCTGATGGCGATGTCGAACAAATTTGGAATGTTACTATTAAGCACTGGCAACAAATCGGAGCTTTCGATGGGATATTGCACCCTTTATGGCGATATGAATGGCGGTTTGGCCGTTATTTCCGACGTTCCGAAAACGCTAGTTTACGACCTCGGCCGGCTCCTGAATCACCCCCGACGCGTTATCCCGGAGGCCAGTTTTACAAAACCGCCTTCCGCAGAGCTCCGCCCCAACCAGACCGATCAGGACAGTTTGCCTCCCTATGCAATTCTCGACGCCATCGTTGAAGCTTACGTCGAAGAGGGCAAAGACGTCGAAGAAATTGCCGCGCAAGGCTTCGCCCGACCGCTCGTGGAAAAGATCTTGGCTACGATCGATCGCAATGAGTACAAGCGGCGACAAGCGGCCCCGGGCCTGCGTATAACACCCAAAGCCTTTGGCATCGGGCGGCGCATGCCGATCGCCCGGGGTGACTTCCGTGCCTAGGGCAGTAGAGGTCGCCGGAACATTTCTGGCCCCGCCTCCGTCTAATCTCCCGTGCAAGCCGCTGACGACGGCCACCCCTCGGCCGTCGTTAGCGGGTCGTTTTATTTTTAATTTACCGGCCCATTAGACGTTGACATCGTCGTCGAGAATTCCTATTCTTTATTGCATCTCTCCATGATCGAACAAGCCCCCATGACGGCCCTGGCCGAACTGTCCGACACCTTAGCGGAATTGCGCGCGGAGCTGACTGCCGCCCGGCAGGAATTAGACACGACCATTCAAGCCTGGCAATCCGCGATCGTCTCCGAGAAAAAAGATTTCCAGGAACTTTACGCCGCCAAATCTCAGGAATGGGCAACGCGCGAAAAGGATTGGCAGGAACAACGCGCTGCCTACGAGCAAAAAATTAACGAGCTGGATAGCCAATTTAGAACGCAACTGGGAGTGACCGAGCAAAATGCATTACAGGCCCTAAACGAACTCGATGATTCCTGGCAACGGGATAAGTTGCAATGGAACCAAGGGGCGGCCGAGCGGCTGCGTGAGCTGGAGAGTCGTCAGACGAACTGGGTGATTGAGCGTGAGAAACAAGAGGCGTTTATCAATGACTTGCAGCGGACGATGGAGTCGTTTAAAGAAACCGTTGTCGATCGTCTAACAGAAACTCAGACTCAACAACAGCTCTGGGTCGCCGAGCGGCAGTCTCTAGTGGCGGCTTTAGCCGAGGCTCAGGAGCAAAATTTCGTTGTCGCGACCACTGCCATTGCCGTCGAGGAATTCAAACAGAACGCTCTCCACGAGCAAGCCTTGCTTGAAAATGCGCTGCGCCGCGTACAACAGCAAGCGAGCGATGAGCATTCGGCCGCCGAACAGACGCTGATTCAGACGCGTCAAAAATCAGCCGAAGACGAAGCTCTGTTGCGACAGCGGCTAACCGAACTTGAGTCGTCCATTCGCGACATGCATGTCGCCCAAACGCAAGCCATCAACAAGGCCACGCAGGACGTGCACGCGGCTTGGGAAGGCGACCGGGCCCACTGGCAAGCGGCTACGGCGCTCATCGAGCAAGAATGGGCAACCAAAGAAGCGGAGTGGCGGGCCGAACATCAAAAACGCTTGGCCGCCTTTGAACTTCTTGAAAAGCAATACGTGGCGCACCAGGAAACGGAGCGCAAGGCCTGGAGCGCGGAGCGCGAAACCCTGCAAAAATTGGTTGGCGAGATGGCGAATAAAGTCGAAGACCTTGAGGCCGCTCGCGAGGCACATGAAGCACAAGCTCTGCAAGAAACGCGAACGGCTTGGGATCTCGATAAACAGGTTTGGCAGCAATCGCTGCAACATTTCCACAAGCAACAGCTCGAAAAAGAAGCGGCTTGGGAAGACCAACGAAAACATTATGAGCACGTGGTGGCAAAGCTCGAAAATGATCTCGCCCAGTTGCAAAACCAACTTGCTCAACAAGAGAAAGCCCCCACGCGACGCGCCCCTGAACAATTTTTAGAAACGACGATCGAATCGCTGGAAGGACAAATCTCCGTCATTAATGAACTGGTCAAACAAATGACTTTGCCGGCTCCGACCAACGGCCATGCTTCCCAACTTCGCCGCCGCAGCGACCTCGTGGAAATTAATGACCCCACCCGTGTTTTCCGCTAGTCCTTTTCTCGACAATCTTTTAATCGATTGGAGCCATCGCACGACGGAGGTGCGCCGCACGCAGTCGTCGATGATCGATACGTTGCAGGCCGAGCGAAAATCGCTTGATGATGCTTGGCAGCGCCAGCAGATTCAAGTGACGCAAGGGTGGTATGCGCTGGAGCGATTTAACGAACATCTCTGCCGCCAATGGACGGAGCGATTAAAACCTCTTGAGCAGTCGGGTGTTCGCCTGGCGGGACTGGGAGAGCGGGTCACTGCCGTCGACCGTGTTGTTCTCGCCGGACTTTGGTTAGGGCGCGCGGGTCCGCTCGCCGGCCCACTCGCGCGCGGCTTGCGCATTTTGGGCGATCGTCTCGCCCCGATGGGGGAAGAACTCGATCTACGACTGGTCATGTGGCAAGAAACACTTGAAGCCAAAGAAAAAGAATTGCAGCTCCTGAAAGAAAAGGACGAATCGAAAGAAACCCCACTTCTGGTATCGCGGGCCCGCAAACAACCGGAGCTCGATTTTGTCGACGCGCAAACGGCTGCGGAGAAGGAGATTGGCGAACAGGTGCGTTTAGCCCGTCAGAAGTTACACCATGCGATGGACCGCCTGTATAAAGCCTCGAACGCCTTAGAGCATCACGCCGCGACCCATCCCGGGCTTTATGACGCCCACAAAAACCAACTACTGGATGTCCTGCTCGAGCCTCGCGCACGCCTTTTGGAACTTCGAGAAACAATTCTCAGCAACGCCTTGGTATTTGAGACATGCCGACGCAAGTTGCGCTGGATTCAAACGACGGTTCGCTCCATTCGTTGCCTCGAAGATGTCTATAAATCACCACAGCCGCTCTGGAAAAAGCTGTTACGCTGACCCGCTTCAAAGTTTTTCCAATCGCCAAATAGCCCACCGATAATAAGCGGCAGGCACGACGCCGGCGGCTCTTGAGCCGTTGGTATAATCGGATTAATGGATCTCTCGGCACTTCCGCATTCGCCCGGCGTTTATTTAATGAAGGATCATACCGGTCAAATACTTTATATCGGTAAGGCCCTCGATTTGGCTAAACGCGTCAGCTCGTATTTTCTTGATCGCCTAGACCGCGGACCCAAGATTCAAGCGCTGGTCCAATCGATCAATCACATCGACTACATCCCGGCCGACAGCGAACGCGAGGCCCTGATCATTGAACAGGGTCTGATCCGCGAATTGCAGCCCAATTTCAATACGATGTGGCGCGATGATAAATCGTTCCCGTTTATCAAGCTTACCTGGGCGGAAGATTTCCCGCGCTTGTATCTCACCCGGCGAACGCCAAAAGATGGATCTAAATATTTTGGCCCCTATCCGAATGTCTACTCCATTCGTCACCTGCTCCGCTCGCTATGGCGGTCTAAGTTTTTTCCGCTGCGTCTTTGCCGCTATGAATTCAGCGAGGCCAAGCCGCTTCCGCTCGTCAAGGCTAAACAATGCCTTTATTACCACACCCGCGAATGCCCGGCGCCTTGTGTCGGCCGGATTTCCAAGACGGATTACCGTCAGCTGGCTAAAGAAGCGGAGCTTTTTTTCCGCGGTCGTTACCGACCCCTGCTTTCGGAATGGGAAAAAGATATGAAGGCGGCCTCGGCCAATCAAGACTACGAACGCGCTGCCAAGCTGCGCGACAACCTCGCGGGATTGCAGCACTTGGAAGAGCGCGTGACGGTGCGACAGATCAATGTCTCCGACGCGTTGAATCGTGTCGATCATTCTCGCGCGATCACGGAGCTTCAGAAAACCTTAGGTCTTAAGAAGCCTCCGTTGCGCGTCGAGTGTTTCGACATCTCTCATTTTCAAGGGCTAGAAACAGTCGCGTCGCTTGTGGTTTTTGAACGCGGGCTTCCGAAGAAGAGCGATTACCGTAAATTCAAAATTAAGACGGTGCAAGGGATCGACGATTTTGCCAGTATGGGCGAAGTGGTGGGACGCCGCTATCGCCGCCTGCTGAACGAAGGCCGGCCGCTGCCCGATTTGATATTGATTGACGGAGGAAAAGGTCAGTTGGGCGCCGCGCAGCAAGCGCTATACGCCGCTTTCGCGTCTCAAGGTTCCTCGGTCAAGCCTTCCAAAAATCCCGACGGATTATCCGCCGTACCTGAGAGCACGGACCGAGCACCGGTTCCCGCGTTAACGGCTGGCACTCGGGGAAAGATCCCGATGGCGTCGCTGGCCAAGCGAGAGGAAGAACTTTTTGTCCCGGATCGCAGCGAGTCGATCCGCCTTTCCAAAGATTCCCCGGCCTTGCATCTCGTCCAGCACATCCGCGATGAAGCGCACCGCTTTGCGATCACCTTTCATCGGCAACGTCGGGCCAAACGATTTCTGCCGCATTGACAGTCCCCGAGAGTGCTGCTAAGCTAAATTTGATGAGCATTCCGAATGTTGCGGAGGCCTTAAAAACGTCCCCTCTCGCCGTTTTACAGTCGAGCATTGAAAAAGTGTTTGTGGGCAAAACACAGGTGGTTCACCAGGCGTTGATTACGCTCTTGGCCGGGGGGCATCTCCTGATTGAAGATGTTCCGGGGGTGGGAAAAACCACGCTGGCGCTTAGTTTGGCCAAGTCGCTCGGCTGCACATTTCAACGCATC
>JBBQYF010000195.1:0-5728 GCA_038208955.1 Elusimicrobiota bacterium | reverse complement strand
CACCTTGAACTTTCTCGCGAAGGCGGCGCGACGTTCCGCATTGGCGTCCATGATTGCAACCAGATTCGCCCCAGCCAGGCGACTGAGGTGGCGCGCGTGATGCGCACCCATCCTGCCGGCTCCGATGACAGCAATCGGAATGCGGTCCCCGGAGCCCTGTAGACGCGTATTAAACGAGAAGGCCCGTAAGAGTGATTTGAGCGGCATTGGCTTCCTGGATGAGAAGATCTTTATCGAGCAAGAGCGTTTTCGAGGCTTGCATCGCTAGAACGCCGGCGCCGGCGCTCTTGAGCGACGCCAGCGTCCCGGGTCCCACGACGGGAATATCAAATCGCAAATCCTGTCTTGGACGCGCCACTTTAATGACCACGCAGCCCTTGCCCGCCACGCTGCCCGCCCGGCGAATGCAGGCATCGGTTCCTTCCATGGCTTCCACGGCGACGACCGTTTTATCCTTGACCACCAAAGTTTGGCCAATATCTTGATCGGCGAGGAGGCGCGCTATCGGCAGTCCAAAGGCAATGTCGTCATTTTCGGCCGACGATAAAGGGCGTTGCGTGAGGAGGCCTTCCGGACAAAGCCAAGGTTCCAAATACGTCGCCGAAGAAAGAAACTGAATACCCTCGGCTTCAAATTCTTGGATGACGGCGGACAAAAGCGAAGAGGCTTTTTTGTTAGCGAGCCGCGCGAGGAGCTTTACCACGCGCAAGTCTGGAACGATGTCTTTAAATAACTGGGTATGTTTAACCTGACCCGCCATGACGGCCCGCGAGACTCCCTGGTCTTTGAAATAAGAAATGGTTTTACCGAGCTGACCCAGGGAAAGCCAGGTGCAGGCATTGGCGGCGGACTCAATGGCTGGGTCGGCTTCTTCTTTAAGCGCGACAGCAATAACGGTTTCCCCCCGGCGGCGCGCTTCATGAGCAAAGAGTAACGGGAACTGGCCGTTTCCCGCAATAAGACCAATTCTCGATTCAGCGCCGGGAATGGCGCCCATTTACTCGGCGTCCGGCGAAGATTTTTTTGACAAAGGGCGACAAACGCCCCGGGCGCTATTTTGAACAAATTGCGCGAATTCGCGCACGCCATCGGTAGGATTGTCGGTGAGCAGGTGTTCGACTTGGTCTTTGAGACGGAAGCTAGAATCAAACAAAGTGCGGTAAGCTTTCTTAATGGCGCCGACGTCTTCGTGCGAATAGCCCCTCCGGCGAAGTCCGATCAGATTCAGTCCATGCAACGTGGCGCGGTCCCCTTGTGCGAGTGTGAAGGGTGGGATGTCGAGGGGCACCATCGCTCCGGCCCCAATCATCGCCAGCTTGCCGACCCGGACAAATTGGTGCAGTCCGACCATTCCCCCCAAAATAACCCAATCACCCACTTCGCAATGACCGGCGATCGCTACAGAATTGGCGACAATCACTTCGTTGCCGATCACGCAATCGTGCGCCACATGGGAGTAGGCCATGAACAAACAGCGCATTCCGATTCTCGTCAGGCCGGTCGCGGCCGTGCCGCGGTTCAGGGTCACGCACTCGCGCACAACACACCCAGCGCCTAGTGAAAGCCGCGTGCGTTCACCGCGGTATTTCAAGTCCTGGGGAGCCGTTCCAACAAAGGCACCGGCATGAATCTGACACCCTTCTCCGACCTCCGCAAACTCGACGAGCGCATGGGAGCCGATGTTCACACGGGGATGCAGCGTGACGCCTTCCCCAATAACGGCATAAGGGCCGATTTCAACTCCATCGCCGATCTGGGCGGAGGGATGAACCACGGCGGTCGAATGGATCGCAGCTTCAACGCTCATGCGACAGGCGTTTCCTTGTCAATCAAGGCAAAGGTGAACGTCGCTTCAGTGACCCGTTGGCCGTCGACAAAGGCTTCACCTCGGGCTTTTCCGAAGCGCTCTCGCATTTTTAAAAGCTCAATTTTGAGTTCAAGCCGGTCCCCCGGCACCACCGGTTTGCGAAACTTTATCTCTTCCATGCCCATGAAAAAAGCCAGTTTGTCTTTGAACCCTGGCTTTGAAAGAAACAGGGCACAGGCCACCTGCGCCATGGCTTCCACGATCAACACGCCGGGCATGATCGCATGCTCCGGAAAATGGCCCTGGAAGAATGACTCATTTCCGGAAACGCATTTAATCCCGACGGCCGATTTATCCGGATCGGTTATTGTTACCCGGTCGATGAGTAAGAAGGGGAAGCGGTGAGGAATTATTTTTTTAATCGCGTCATAGTCGAGAACTATATCAGCCATGCCAGCTCCTTTCCTATCGTTCTACCGCGTCGACGAAAAACCGGAGCTGTTTTGATTTTCGGCGGCTCCCTGACTCTGTCGGTCGTTCGTTGACGGCGTATGAGATGCGACCCGATTATTGCTACCCGTGTCAGACGACGCAGGTCCATTCATAAATCGCGCGGCCATCATTTTGACGAAGTTAATGTTGTGGCCGTGCCCAGGACGGATGGCTTTGACGTGGCCACGCAGGCGGACACCCAAGAGGAATAAATCGCCCAAAAGATCGAGTGTCTTATGGCGCACAAATTCGTCTGGAAATCGTAGTTTCTTTTCCTTGTTGTGAATACGGTCAAGTCCCACGACCACGGCATTGTCCAACGATCCACCTTTGGCCAGTCCCTGTTTTTTCAGCGCTTCCACTTCATAATCGAAGCAGAATGTCCGAGCGGGCGCCACTTCTGTCCTGTAAAGTTCCGGCGCCATCGTGAAACTGACCTGTTGCTGTAGGATGAGGGGATGATTGAATTGGATGGCGACCGTCAACCGCAGTTCTTCTCCGGGCTCAAAGGTAATTTCCGATTCGCCATTCTTGTATTCCAGGCGTTCCGTGGGCTTGAGAACCGTGCGCAAAGTTCCCTGTGAGACAATGCCGGTTTCTTTTAGCGTATCGTAAAATCCCTGGCTTGACCCATCGGCCACGGGTGGTTCGTTGGCATTCAGCTCAATAACAAGGTTGTCGATTCCTAGAGCATAGACGGCGGACAGCATGTGTTCGATCGTGTGAACGCGCATGTGTTCATTGCCGACGGTGGTTCCGCGAATCACGCCCAAGACATTCGAATGCAATGCCTGGATCGATGGTCGGCCGGGCAGGTCCGTTCGAATGAAAACGACGCCGGTTCCCGAGGGAGCCGGTTTAAATATGGCTTTGCATAAATTGCCCGTGTGCAAACCAATGCCCTGGAAATAGGCGTCCTTGGCGATCGTATGTTGTGTTTCCATAATAAGCCTGCCCTTTGCAAAAGTTATCGAAATAATCGGGCCGCCAAGAACGGCGGCAACTACTTTGAGAATCGCTCAATTCAATTCAACTGAGAAATTTCTTGCGAAGCTGTTTGACCACGTCGTAAATTTCTGGGAGTTTGCTAATGATACCTTCTAATTTCATCGACTTCCGGAACGGACGTGCGGGCGTGCCAAAAAGTACTTCCCCCGGTGCCACGTTGCTCAATATTCCGGATTGCGCCCCGATGGTCGCGCCGTCCCCAATGGTTATATGTCCAACGATACCGGCTTGGCCGGCCAATGTCACGCGGTTTCCGATGCGCGTAGACCCGGAGATCCCGACCTGGGCGATAATCAAGCAGTCACGACCAATTTGGACGTTATGAGCAATGTGCACTAAATTGTCGATCTTCGTTCCTGCTCCCACGCGCGTTTCGCCGGTCGTCGCACGATCAATGGTGACATTGGCTCCGATTTCCACATCGTCATCGATCACCACGCGCCCAATCTGGGGGATTTTGTGGTGGCGGCCATCCTGTGGCGCGAACCCGTACCCATCCGCGCCGAGCACTGCGCCCGCATGGATAATCACGCGATTGCCGATCTGAGTGGATTCGCGCAATACGACGTTGGGATAAATTAGGCAGCCATCACCAATTTTCGACCCAGCTCCCACAAAACAACCGGCATAAATAATGGAACCCTCCCCGACGGTCACACCCGCCTCGATGACGGCAAAAGCGCCAATCGACGCATTGGGGGCCAGTCGCGCCGTCGGATCGACGAAGGCACGGTCATGGATGCCTTTCGGGTGTTTCTGATTCTTTTGTTCAATGATCCCCAACACGTGAGCAAAAGCCCATTGCGGATTGGCGACACGAATCAGCGTTTTGCCATCGGGAATGGAGGTCCCATTTGTATTTTCGGGAACGATAATGACGCGGGCGCGGGTCTTTTGGAACGTGGCGGCGTACTTTAAGTTATGGAAAAAAGAGATCTGATCTTCTTCGGCTTCGGCCAAGCCTGCTGCGCCTTCAATCGGGACGTTGGCATCGCCTTGAAGCCGGCCCTGGACCGCCTGGGCAATATCCCCGGCGTTCAGCCCGAGCGACATTACTGGGGCTCCTCAGCCTGCAGTCGGCTGACGAGTCGATCGCTTAAATCAACCGTGTCCTCCCCATAAAGAACATAGGACTTGTCGAGAACGACAGTAATGCCTTCATCGCGGGCCAGAGATTCCATAACCGCGTAGATCTTGGACATTACACCGTAAGTTTTTTGATTTTGCAGCGCCTTCATGTCTTCAATCGCATTAAGGCGGAACGTGCGAAAATCGGCCATCGATCGGTCGAGGACTTTTTGATTGCGAGTGATTCGCTCCTGCAGCATCGACATGGCCTCGGGCGTGAGCAGCGCGGGCCCCGTTGCCGAGGCCAGTAAGTCGAGCATCGGAAAGGCGCTGGGTCGCGGCTGCCCGCTTCCTGCCGCGACACCTGGCAGAGTGGCACCCGAAGGCGATGCCGCCCTGGACGTTTCATGACCCGGCAATCCATACAGTGGATCTTCGGTCGGATAAGGTTCGACGGCCACGGTAGCGCTGCTGGCGCTGACTGTGGAGGTGCTTTTGACCAGCGGCACGGCCGGAGGAGGGGCCGGCGGCGTAGCCTCAGGAACCGCATTGGGCGGCACCATGACGGCAGCGCCCGTCTGGGCTTGCGTCAAGGCGGCTTGGTCAGCGGCAATCTGTTGGTGCAACGTGTTGATGTCGGTCTGGCGGCGACTCAAGTCGCGTTTGCGCTTTTCAATTTCGCGCAACAAGTCGCCTTCGGCAAAGGATTTCTCCGGATACGTATCAAACACGCGCTGGAGGTCAATGTAACCGATTCGCACTGGCGACAGACTATCCAGCGGAATTTCAACCGCAACACTGTGCGCGCTCAAGGTCAGCAAGGGAGCTATAAAAAGCAGAATGGATTTTGGTCGCATTAGAAAAGGCTGCCTACATTGAAATAAAACTGGCTCGGTTTTTCGCCCGGATCTGGATTAAGGGCGTACCCCCAGTCTAACCGCAAGGGAAACACGGGCGTCTTAAAACGAATCCCGAAACCCACGCCTTGCTTCAATTGGGTGTGGGAGGTTCCAATCTTATAGTTAATGTCCGAGAGTTTATTCCATGAACCGCCGATGTCATAAAAAAGAACCCCTTGAAGCAGCGTCTTTCCGTGCTCGTCCGGCGCGATCGGGAATTTATATTCTACATTATACACGCTCTCCACCTGGCCGCCGTTGAGGACGCCCACTTGACCGATATCGTACCCGCGAACCGTGTCGCTTCCCCCCACCCGGAAGAGTTCATTAACGATGTCGTTAAGCTGCGAACTGCCGTAGCGGCTAATCGCCCCCCATTGACCGTGTATCGACAAAACGAATTTCCAAAATGTCGGGATATGAACGCTGCTATCCAAAATCGGTTTGACATACT
>JBBQYF010000194.1:0-5809 GCA_038208955.1 Elusimicrobiota bacterium | reverse complement strand
GCCTTCGCGAGAAAGTTCAAGGTGAATGCTCCCACGCAGCTAACGGAGCTGATCGGGCGCGTGAAGGCCGTGGTTATTGCGACGCCAACCGCCGCTCATTTTGCCATCGGTCGACAACTGCTCGAAGCGGGAATTTCCTGCTTAATTGAAAAACCTCTTTGTTCAAGCGTTAAGGAAGCAGAAATTCTCATCCGCATCGCGAGCGAAAAACACGTCGTACTCCAAGTCGGGCATATTGAACGCTTTAATGCCGCCGTGATTGAGGCTGCTCGCTTTCTAAAGGATCCGCGCTTTTTTGAGGTGAACCGCTTGGGTCCTTATGATCCGCGCACGGCCGGAATCGGCGTGGTGATGGACCTGATGATTCATGATTTGGATATCGTGCTGTTTCTCGTCGGCCAAGCGGTGACGCGCGTCGAAGCCTTTGGAGCGCGCGTCTTATCCGAACATGAAGACATTGCGAAAGTCCGTCTGCACTTTGCCGGCGGGTGCATTGCCGATTTGTCGGCCTCCCGTATTTCGCTCAAAAAATACCGGCGAATCCGGATTTTTCAGAGGGATTCCTACCTCTCGCTTGACTACGCGGGGCCGAACCTTAAGGTCTATCGCAAGAAGGGCGAAGTGGTCAAAAGTTTGCTCGACATTCAAACTCTGACGCCCCGGCTATCCAAACAAGATCCGCTCGCGCGCGAACTTGAACATTTTCTTGATTGTGTTCGGGAGGGAAAGACTCCGCTCGTATCCGGTAAACATGGTCGCGACGCGATTGAATTGGCCGGCGAAATCCTTCGGCAGCTGGAAGTGCAGATGTGATGGTTCCAGGACCCCATGTCCTGATCGTCGCAGGCGACCCCTCCGGAGATGAACATGCCGCGGCGCTCGCCCAGACGCTTCGCCAACGTCAGAGTAATCTTCGTGTGACCGCTATGGGCGGGGTGCATTTGCAACAGGCGGCCAATCACTTTCTCTATCCACTCGTCGGCATCGGCGGATTCGGATTTTTAGAACCTTTCATGAAATTGCCGTCGCTGTGGAGAGCTTGGACGACTTATCGCAAGCTCTTAATTAGCGACAAGCCGGATCTTGTTATTCCCGTTGATTATTATGGTTTCAATATCCACGTCGCGCGGGCGGCGCGTAAGGAAGGTATTCCCGTCGCCTATTATGTTAGCCCACAGGTATGGGCGAGCCGCCCCCACCGCATCCAGGCACTGGCGAAGGCGGTTTCGCGGATGCTCGTGATTTTCCCTTTTGAGACCGAGCTTTATCGCCGCGCGGGCGTGCCGGTATCGTTCGTGGGACATCCCCTACTCGCGCGCCTGCCTCCACCGACCCTGGCCTCGGTACCGTCGGTTCTTGGTCTTCTACCGGGTTCCCGCCGCGCCATCGTCGAACGGCATCTCTCGCTGTTGCTGGACGCCGCCGATCGCTTGCACCAGCGATTTCCGGATTTACACGTCCAGTTGTTCAGACCCCGGGAATTGGATGAATCGCTGTACCGGGCGGCCATTGGAAACCGTGCCTGGATTGAACTCGTGTATGATTCAAACTATGAAAAGCGTAAAAAACTTTCGCTGGCGATTGGCGTCTCGGGAACCGCTGCCCTCGAGAACATGCTCCTGGGAATCCCCATGGTGATTATGTACCGATTGTCTTCGGTAACTTACCAGATTGCCAAGCGTTTGATCCGCATACCCTTTGTCGGGATTCCGAACATTTTGGCGGGCCGGGCCGTTGTTCCCGAGCTGTTGCAGGGAGCGGCAACCGCCGACAACATCGCGGTCGTGGCCGGGAATTTGTTGGCCGATACTCCGGCACGCGAGCGCATGCGGACCGAGCTACTGGCCTTATGTGCTACTCTGCAAGCAGACGGTGCCGTCCAGGTAGCTGACGAAATCCTGCGAATGCTCAGCGGTAAAAATACCCTTCTCTCGCCGATTCCCGGTCGGGGCGCTCTCGCATGAAACTTTATCGACGACTGATCCTTTACCTGCGGCCGTATGTGGGCCGATTAGTCGTTGCCACCCTTTGCATGGGCGGCGTTGCCGGGCTCAATGCCCTACGCATCTACCTCGTCAAGCCGCTGCAAGATAAAGTTTTCATCAACCATGATATGACCATGCTTCACCACCTGATCTGGTGGTTGCCGGTGATATCCATTTTGCTTGGGCTTTTGTCTTATGCTCAGAACTACTTGATGGCTTACATCGGCCAACATGCGACGACCGATTTGCGACGCGATATGTTCGAACACATCCAAACTTTATCGCTCGATTTTTTTACCTCGAGTTCAACCGGTAAAATGGTTGCCCAATTTACGAATGATTTAGCGGCCTTGCGCGAAGTAATTGCTCGAGCCCCCATCTATTGCATCCGCGACGGACTTACCGCGATCTGCAATATCGGCCTGATTTTTTATCTCAATTGGCGCTTCGCGTTGATGACCATGGCCGTTCTGCCGTTCTCGGGATTGATCATCGTCCGATTGGGAAAAACCTTGCGGCGGGTCGGCCGCAAGGGCCAGGAGCAAATGGGGGAACTTTACTCGGTCATTCAGGAAAATTTACAATCGGCGCCGGTCGTCAAAGCCTACACAGCTGAAGGCGCGGAACTGGCGCGCTTTCAAAAATCCAATTTACGATTTCTCGATCTTGGACTGCGCTTTGCGAGAGCCGACACCGTGTCCAGTCCGCTCATGGAAATGGTCGGAACTTTGATTTTGGCTTTGCTCCTATGGAAAGGCGGCATCGATGTGATTCGCGGCGTCTGGACGGCGGGGTCATTTTTAGCGTTTATCACCTATTCCGTGATGACGTATCGTCCACTCAAGAATTTTTCGGAACTCAATGCGCAATTGCAACTCGGCCTCGCGTCTTCGGAACGGATTTTCGAAATGCTTGACACGCAGCCCACGGTGGTCGAGAATCCCACGGCCGTAACGTTGCCGGCTTTTTCGCGAAGTATCGTCTATGAAAATGTCTCCTTCGCTTATCTTCCACCCACAATGGCGGGGCAACCCTCCGGACTTCCCTCTATCGACCAAGCACCTTTGGAAGGTGCCGAACGGCGCTGGGCATTGCGGTCGATCCAGCTCGAAATCAAAAGCGGACAAATTGTGGCGCTTGTCGGACCGTCAGGTGCCGGGAAATCAACGCTGGGGTTGCTCCTGCCGCGCTTTTACGATCCCACCTCGGGACGCGTGTTGATTGATGGAAAAGATATCCGCGAGGTGAGCCTATTTTCACTCCGCCGACAGATTGGTCTCGTCACCCAAGATGTGTTGCTCTTTAACGAATCGGTCCGCTACAACATTGCCTATGGTAAACCGGATTCCTCGGCCTCTGAAATCGAAGACGCGGCCAAAGCCGCGCATGCCCATGAATTTATTTCTCGGTTGCCGCAGGGATACGAGACGATGATTGGGGAACGCGGCGTGAGACTTTCCGGTGGTGAGCGACAACGTTTGTCTATCGCGCGCGCCCTGCTGAAAAATCCACCAATTCTGATTCTAGACGAAGCGACGTCGGCACTTGATACGGAGTCTGAAAAACTAGTTCAGGCCGCTATCGAACGTTTAATGGAACACCGAACCGCGATTGTTATCGCTCATCGCTTGGCGACCGGTCGGCGCGCCGATCGCATCGTTGTCGTTGATCGGGGCGCCGTCGTTGAAGAAGGAAATCATGACGCGTTGATTGCTCTCGAAGGCGCCTACCACCGACTTCATCAGCTGCAAGTTTTACACTAACGACGTTATTTAACTCGCCAAATAGCCTGTTGCAAATCTTTAGCGATTTTTTCGTTCAACGTTTTGATTACGGCGTATTGCTCAAGCGCGTATTTTTTCTGACCAAGGCGTAGCGACGCGAGCGCGAGTCCATAGCGCGGCAACGGATCTTGGGGACGGAAGTGAATGGCTTGCCAATAAGCGCGTGTCGCTTCTTGATCGCGGCCAAGTTTTCGCAGGGCGTCGCCGAGACCGCTGTGCCAGCGGGCTTCCGCCGGCTGCCAGCGCAGGGCTTTCTGAAACGCTTCCAAAGCCTCGGCACAATGTCCCTGACCGAGAAAGAGACGGCCCATCTCACCAAATGTGTCGGCATCATCACAACGCAGCTTCAAGGCCTGTTTCATCGCGGCCACCGCTTCGTCGGGTTGGCGCATCGCGGCAAAGGCGATTCCCAGCTGTCGGTGATAGGCGACCTGGGACGGTTCAATGCGAATCGCGTGTTTAAGGAATTCGACCGAACGATGCGGCATCTGGAGCTGGCAGTAAAGTTCTCCGATGGCAAAATAAGCCGAGTCATCATTCGGTTTTTCACGAATCCGGGTTTTGAAGGATTCCAGCGCCTGTTGTTCCCGGCGCAGCCGCTGATACGTTTCGGAGAGTTCTTGGTTTGGAACGGTCGGGTGACGCTGCATTTGTTTCTCGAAATCCTCCAACTTAATGTACACCTCGTTCAACCGGTTCAAGGTTTGTGCGAGCCCCGGCTCGAGCTTAATGGCCTTCTGATAGGATTCGACGGCTTCAAGATAGCGGCCCATCTTGGCATAGGCGGCTGCCAGAATACCGTAGGCATCCGCCGTCGGCTGAATTTCGATCGCTTGGCGATAGGCTTCGAGAGCTTCCGGATAGCGTTTTAACTTGACGTAGGTGGCAGCCATCGTCCCATAAGCGGCAACATTTTTAGGAGAAATGCGAACCACCTGCTGATACGCCGCGACTGATTCTTCATACGCGCCTGCATCCGCCAGCGCTTTTCCGATAACGTTGCAGGACCGGGGATCGTTGATGTTGAGTTGCATTGCTTGACGAAAATAAGCCAGCGCATCCATTTTATTGCCGGACTTACTCAGCAAGAGACCGAGCACGAAATAGGAAGAAGCATTTTCGGGTTCAAGTCGGACCGCTTCGCGCGCATGAGCAACTGCGGTCTCGGCGAGACCGAGCTGGTCGTATATTTCAGCCACTTGGAGAAGGGCTGGGGTGTAGGCGGGATCGGCGACGAGCGCCCGGTTGTAGGCTTCTCGCGCCTCCTGGAGCCATCCCAAATGACTGTAGCGTTGTCCCAACTTGCAATAGGCCTCGGCGCCGCCGCCCATGATTTCAATCATGCGAGTATAAACCAAATCATCAAAGCGTTTTCCAATGTGTTCCATGTGGGCGTTCCTCCAACACCCTCCTACCACCGCTTTTATCGTAAGTAAAGAAATATTAAGCATCGGATAGATCTGTTGACGAATTGCCCCGTCATCACGGCGCGATTATGTGCTATAAAAACCGCTCTTATGAACAGGAATGTTTTCCTTGTTGGATTTCTATTGGGGGCCGGCGGTTGCGGCATCCATCCCGAACGACAAGCATTCACGAGCGAGTGGGTCCGCATTGTTGAGAATGGCATCACGAATAATCGCACCGAGGAAACGATAAGCGTTTGGACAGATGGATTGCGGTTTCGCATCGTGGAACGATCCGCGGCGCGCGAAATTCATCTCCTCTACGACGGCCGGAAGCTGGCAACCCAATACACTTATTACATGGATTCCCCGAAGATCGTGACGGACTCCTCGACTGTCTTGGCGATGATGATCTCGGAAAGCACCCAGCCCGCGCGCAGCCCCGTTGAGATTCATTCGCCCGATTCACATCAATTGTCCGACGCACGGTTTTGGATCCGCCCAACGAAAGGACCTGCTAGCGAAGGCATCCGGATTGGCGGGCATGCGACGCGGCTCTATGAAGATCGATTGTCGGAACCGGAGGGACTTGTCACGAGACAACAATGTATCGATCCCGAGACGGGGATCTTGC
>JBBQYF010000193.1:0-5877 GCA_038208955.1 Elusimicrobiota bacterium | reverse complement strand
CTATTTTTGTCGGGGGCGTACGCGCAGGAGAGAGTTTGCCGAAGTGATCCTGGGCAATCTTAATGCTTTTGCAAGAAGCGATGGACGCGTGCGAGAAACTCGCGCGGCGAAAACGGTTTGACGATGTAATCGTCGGCTCCCAAGTTAAATCCCCGGATAATATCTTCCTGTTTCCCCGATGATGTTAGCATGACGATGGGCACCTCGCGCAGCGCCGGAATCCGCCGAAATCGCTGAAGCAATTCAAACCCGTCCATCCCGGGAATTTTAACATCGAGCGTAATTAACGAAATGGAAGTGTCGACGGCCTTTAACGCGGAGGCACTTTCCTTGGCTCGAATCACTTTGAAACCATCCCGAATTAAGCAACGTCTCATGACCCGCGCCGTCAATTCATCGTCTTCGATCAACAGAACGTTCTTTTTCGTCGATACCTTATTTCTCTCCGTCATGATCTGATCCCGGCCGCCTTCCTTGGCGCGATATAAAAAACGATCCGCTTCAGCGACGGCCTGTTCCGCCGTCATCCCGGGTCTCGTTTGTGCGACGCCCGCCGAAAAGGTGACCTGGAACAGCAAACCATTGGACGTCGTGAACTGTTCGGCGCGGAAGGCCTTCAGCGCTTTATTGAGTGCCACGCATGCCTCGCGCAGCGCGGTGTTTGGGAAAAAAGCCGCAAATTCTTCCCCGCCCCAACGACCTAAAAGGTCAGAGGCTCGCAACGACTTCGAAACAATCTGCGCCAACCGGCGCAGGACAACATCGCCTGTGGGATGACCGTACAAATCATTAACGGCCTTGAAGCGATCGACGTCCAAAATAGCCACCGTCAGCGGTTCTTTGGATCGGGATGCCAGACGGGACTCGCGGGCAAAAGCTGAAATAAAACCGGCGCGATTGGGCAGCCCCGTTAGCGAATCAACCGATGTTCGGTGTGTGATTTCATCATTTTTTTGTAGCTTAGCAGCAACCGCCGTCGCCAACGTCAGCGGATCAAAGGGCTTGGAAAAAAAGGCGTCGGCACCCAGCGCATAGCACTCCGTTTGGACCTGGCTGCCTTTTTCGCCGGAGGCCACGAAAATCGGAATGGTCGACGTATTTAAACGTTCGCGCAGTTTCAACAGAAATTCCCGGCCGTCCCCGTCCGGCAACTGCAAGTCAAGCAGGATCAACGACACTTCTTGGTGTTGAATAATCTTTTCCGCTTCCGCTAACGTGTAGGCCGCGACAACCTGATGCAGATCGCCCAAACGCCGTTGCAGGACTTGGCTCGTCAACGGATCATCTTCAACGACCAGTACACAGTGTTTCTTGGTCTGAAGATTGGTGACGAGGGCGCTTAGCCGAGGGATTACTTTACTGAGCATCGGAGCCAAGTCGGCGTCGCGTGTCTCGCGAAGTGTTTTGGCCAACGACTCGATTTCGGGCATTCGCCCGGCGCCTTCGACGAGATGCAATGAGCGACTAATGCGCCGAATGGTGGGGATTACGGACTCTCCATTTTTATGAAACGCTTCTTCCGCGGCACGCAATGCCTGGACTCGCATGGCGACGTCTTCCCAATCCGACGGTTTATAGGCGTTCACCGCGTAGGTCCTTTTTAGGAGGGTTTTGCAGTTCGCCCAGTGGTGGCGCCGGCTTTTTTAGCCAGCTGCTGCGAGATGAAAAAGTCGCAGGCTTGCGAAAACATAAGCTGCGTGTCGGTGAGAATGAGGGGTACTTCTTTTAAATCCTTCTGAATGCCGAACTCTTCAATACGCCTAAAACTCGCCGCGATAGCTGTGAGTCCAATAACGGCGCTCGAGCCGGCCGCACTGTGTGCGGCAAACGCTACTTGTTCCGCATTTTTTTCCTCGGTGGCTTGGGTTAATTTTGCCAAATGCCCTGTAACCGTCCGAATATAGAGTTGGACCAAGGCGCGCATCTCGCGTCGATCGCCGCTCGTCAAATCAATCAATCGTTCGAGGTTTACGGTTTCTGAGGCAGCAGCCGCGATGCTCATTTGGTCTCCCTTTCACAGTGACAGTCCGTAGGGTGGGGCGCCAGCCAGACCCGGGGTACGGGGAAATTGTATCAATTCCCCTGGGCTTTGCATCACCCAGAAAACAGCTCGGGTTCCGAATTTGGGCCGCAAAGACAACGTAGACGTTCTTTTGAGTGGGTAATCGGATTGTGGGAGACTCTCATCGGTCGGGACCATCATTGGGCCGACTGTCCTTTTTCATTAATTTACAGGATTTTGCACGGGCCGATCCTGGCAATGAGCTAGAATATACAGATGTCCAAAGACAGCGATAAGCCGCTCATTGTTCAGAGTGACAGCACGGTGCTGGCGGAAACCAACGCCCCTGGGTTTGAAGAAGCCCGTACGGAGCTTGCTCGTTTCGCCGAACTGGTTAAGTCGCCTGAGCATATCCATACGTACAAGATTTCGCCGCTGTCAATCTGGAATGCCGCTGCCGCCGGGATGACCTTGGACGACATCCGCGGGTCCCTCGTGCGTTATTCCAAATACACGGTGCCCGCCAACATCCTGGCTGAAATCGAGCATACGTACGCGCGTTACGGGATGGTGAAGCTGCAGCCTTGGGCGGAGCCCGCGCACCTCGTGCTCGAAGTAAATGACAATTTCCTGCGTGAACAGTTGAGCCGCGATCCTCGTTTGTCGGTCCTTCTTCAACAGAAGTTGGATGAGCGATCTTTTACGATCTGGGCTAAGGACCGAGGTCGCTTAAAGCAGGCCTTAATCAAGATCGGCTACCCGGTGGTTGACCTGGCCGGGTATGTCAATGGCGACCCCTGCCCGGCGCAACTGCGTGACACGACTGCCGCGGGTCTGGCATTTACACTCCGCGATTACCAGGAGAGCGCGGCCGAGGCGTTTTATCAGGCCGGGTCGTCACGCGGTGGTAGCGGCGTGATCGTGCTGCCATGCGGGGCCGGCAAGACCATTGTGGGCATGGCGGCCATGGCCAAGGTTGGAGCACAAACATTGATCGTCTGCACGAGCCTCGCCGCCGTGCACCAGTGGATCCGAGAAATCCTCGATAAGACTTCGCTAACGGCCGAGCAAGTGGGGGAGTACTCAAGCGATAAGAAGGAATTACGTCCCGTCACGGTTGCTACCTACAATATTCTCACTTACATGAAACATGGCGCCAACAACTACAAGCATTTCGATTTGTTAAATGCGGCCAACTGGGGACTGATTATCTATGACGAAGTGCACCTGCTGCCCGCCCCGCTCTTTCGCATGACGGCCGAAATTCAGGCCCGACGCCGGCTCGGGTTAACGGCAACGCTGTTGCGCGAAGATGGTCTCGAAGACGATGTCTTTTCCCTCGTTGGGCCGAAGCGCTACGAGACGCCCTGGAAAGAGTTGGAAACGAAGGGCTGGATTGCCGAAGCCACCTGTCACGAACTGCGTATCGCGCTCTCGGAAGAAGATAAATATCGCTACGCCATTGCCGACGCGCGCGCCAAATTCCGTATCGCGGCTGAAAATCCCTACAAACGAGCGGTCGCTCGGCAGCTCTTAGATAAACATCGTGGCGAACCGGCATTGATCATCGGCCAGTACGTGGACCAATTAAAAAAAATGGCGGCCGAACTAGAGCTACCTCTCATTACGGGGCAAACGCCCCATGCCAAACGCGAGCGCCTTTATAGCCAGTTGCGCGACGGCACGTTGTCGGCGCTCGTCGTGTCGAAGGTCGCCAATTTTTCAATTGATTTGCCGGATGCTCGCGTGCTGATTGAAATTTCTGGAGCTTTTGGATCTCGCCAAGAGGAAGCGCAACGTCTGGGACGAATTTTGCGGCCTAAAACCGACGGTGCCATGGCCACCTTTTACACGCTCGTTTCTCAACACACTTCCGAGCAAGAATACGCGCGCCACCGCCAGCTCTTTTTGACTGAACAGGGCTACAAATATCAAATTGAAGTCTGTTCCGTTCCGCTGTCGCCCGATGTTTTGAAGGAACTGGGGATCTAGGGACGCCATGTTGAATTTAAAAGAACTCCTGCAATCTTTTTCAGCAGAGCAACTGGAAACGCTCCGCTCCTCGCTGCGCATGAAATCGGATGTGGTGGATGTTCCGCGCATCGTGCAACGCCTTGACCAGTCTGACCGCACTCGCCGGGTCTTCGCGGAGCTGACGGCTACAGAGAAACAGGTGCTTCGGTACATTCTGAGCCAAGGCGGCCTCGCCACGGAGCAGGAGATTCTCAACCACCTTCCGGAGGCCGGCGCCGCCATCGAACAATTGCGCAGCAAATACCTGTTATTCGCCGATCCAGACGATGCAGGGGGGGAAACACTTTGCGTGCCGGTAGAGCACCGCCGTTTTATCGCCCTAACACCGGACGAAAAATCCACCTTACCCAGCCTGCTTTTTCGTCAACCTTCGGCGTATCCGTCGGACTTGGCGACGGCGCTTGGTTGGGATGAAAAAACGAAGCATCGTGCGGGGCGAGCTCTAAAAGAGTATTGGCTGACGGGCGATCGTTTGCCGGCTTATCTCGCCGCCATGGCGGAACCGGAGCGTAAACTCTGGGCTCTCTTTCTGGAATCCGACGGTATCTTAGACAGTAAAACGCTGCAACGCTCGGGCATCCCTCATCCAAGCATTCAACCCGGATACCTTGACCGTTCTCGTCCTCTCGATAACCTGTACGCCCACGGTCTCGTATTTCCCAACCAACTGCCCAATCCTTCATCCTTTGTTATCCCGTCAGATATTCTTTCCCGGCTGCGCGGAAAAATAGTGCCCAAGCAATTGCAACCGAGCTCGAATACGCCGGCGCAATTGCGCAGTTGGGGGCTGCGCATTCTGGGCGATCTCCAGTATCTCGCCGCCTATCAAGCGAGCGGTCGACTCCAGTTTACGCAGAGCGATATCCCGCTCCGCCATCAGTTGAGGAGCTTTCTCAAGGCCATCGGAGCCTCCGAAGAAAATTACGGGTTATTCCTAAACGTGTCCTTGGCGGCATTTTTTGGAACCGTGATTCGCAAAACCACACACACGATTGACGCCAATCCCGCTGAATCGATGAGTCGTTTGATTGCCCACTGGCGCGACGGGGAGACGTGGCAGGAGTCCGCCCACTTTCGCGATGCCCACCGCAGCCCAGACGGCCATTTAGATAAGTCGCTCAAGGCCAAACGACTGGTTGTTCTAAAAGCCTTGGAAGCGCTACCGGTGCGTCAGTGGGTGGCTTACGCGGAATTCGAAGAATTTGTCTTTTCCATAGGATGGAAGCGCGTCGACTCGGGCACCCAAAAAAGCGATTCCTTTTACCACAATGAACGCTGGCCTCGGAAAGAATTCGCACCAGACCTTTCGGGCAAGGATACATTGGCCGCGATGGTGGCGGAATCATTAGTCTGGCTGGGGTTTGTGGAAGTCGGCACGGGTCGTCAGCGGAAAACGGGGTGGGACATCACCCACCTGAGGTTGACCGACTGGGGACGACAATTTCTTGACAAGAAAAGCGGCCGGTTTGAGCCGCTGCCGGCTGTGCAAGCCGAAACGCAATTCCGAGTGCTTCCCAATTTAATTATTTCGGCATCCCCGCGTCTGCAGCCTGATCTCCTCGCACAGCTATTTCGCATCGGTGTTTTGGACGGCGTCCAATCGTTCGCGCTGACCAAGCAATCGCTGCGCGAGGCCTTTGACGAGGGTATGACGCTCAAAGACATTATTAGCTTCCTCGAGACCCACTCGGCGTCCGAAGTGCCGGCGATTGTGCGTCAATTTGTCGAAGAGGTGTCTCAAAAACATGGTCACATTAAGTTGGGTTTGGCTGGGGCTTTCTTACAAGTTGACGATCCGATGCTGCTCATGGAACTTCGTGCGCAACGCACCCTAAAAGATA
>JBBQYF010000192.1:0-5878 GCA_038208955.1 Elusimicrobiota bacterium | reverse complement strand
TCCTGGCCGGTCTACAACCAGCACTCCTTACCGATGTTGTAACCTCGGCTTTTTTTGCCGACATCGGCTTTCGTCCCAGCTGGATCGGACAAAAGGGCAGCCACAGCGAACTAACCGCCTATCACCTCCGGAACATGGGATTTCAATGGTTCAGTCCTGCCATCCAAGAAATGATCGAGCACCACCATGATTATGAGAAGGATACGTCCCCGCTGAAGTTGCTTTCGCTCTGGTCGCGATACCTGGAATTGGTTTATGCCATGGGGTCGGATAATCCGCCATCCACATTGCTGTTGCCCAGTTTGGGATTAGAAGCGATCATCGAGGAAAGGTCGGATGCGGCGCCCAGTATCAAAATACTGCTAAAGACAATTTCCGCCTTTCCACTCGGAAGCTGGATCCAGTTGTCGTCGGGGGTGCCCGCGCTCGTGATTGCGGCGAACTCCACCAATCCGCTACGTCCGCGCGTCGGGTTATATAAAAAAGTCGCCGGCGGGCGTTCGGTCTGGGAAGAGATTGCTTTGCAGGATCAGCCCACGTTGCAGGCGGTAAAAGAAATTTTGCCCTCAGCGGGGCAGGTCGCGTTCTCGAATCAGCCGCAGGCCTGGCTGAGCGGATGGCAGGGGGAGTCTGCCTATGTCGGGGCCGACTTCGCCACGGTGTTTCAGAGTGTCTCCTCCGAAGAACAACTGCGCCCTGCCACGGCGGAACAGCAACATTCGAGCGTGGAAAAATTGTGGCTAGGCCAAAAGCCCGTGGCGCGGCCCAGCGCCCCGACCTCGCCCGCTGCATCGGATCCGTCTTCGCAAGGCACGGAAGCGGAACTTAAAAAACTTCGCTCTGATTGGGAATCGCATGTCCGCCTGATGGAAGAATCCGTCCTAAAGCTGCGCGGAGGCTTGGTGGAGAGTTATCGTCGGGAAAACGAACATTTTCGACAGCTCCTTGGATCGTTGGCCAACGCCGCTCCACCAGAGGCAATGCCGGCGCCGTCTGCCGCTGACCAACCCGTTTCACCGCCACCGGCCGCCGCACCCGTTCTAACCCCGGATCCGCACGAAGCGGAAATTTTCCCCGTCGAACAAGAGATCAGCGACCAGGAAACGTGGCTGAGAACAGAGGAGACAACGTTGCGCGGATGGTTACGGGACGCTACGCAAAAATTAGAGAAATTAAAGGCGTTAATCCCGCGCGCGGTGACAGAACAAACGATGACAACCAAGATACGCCAATGGGAAGAAGAGCTGCGCACCGTCGAAACGCGTTTGCTTGAACCGGTCTTGCGGGCCAGCCCAGCACTGCTCAACCTCAAAGGCAAAGCGGCAGCCGCGCGTGCGTACCTCGGGAGTCTCAGACCTACCAATCATGAAATACCACAAAGCAAAGAAGACGCCGACGCGGCCCAACAATTATGGATCCAGCGTTATCGTTCTGAGCTGATCGAGGCGAGATCAAAAAATGAGGAGATGTGGGTACTCCAACAATCACGAGTGGAAAAAGCAAAGCGGTTGATCCGGCAGCATCTGGAAGGCATCGACTCGGCCTGGCAAATTATCGGTAACCCAGGAGAGTGACTCGCCGGCCCGATTTACAACAGTTGCCAGAGAACTCGTGGCGACGAGATGAGCGACATAATATTTCGAGCGTGCCAGTCGAAGCTGGCCTTCGGTTCAATCAACCGCTTAACGTTTTCCTGATCGCAAATTCGAACTAATCGATCGAGACGCTCGTCCGGCAACATCTCGAAAAGTTTCCGGCCCATGCGGGCCAAAAACATTTCACGTCCGAGAGATGCTTTCCAGCGTCGGTCATAAGCCATTAAGAAGGCTTTATCCAACCGTCCTACCGTGAGCCCCTCTTCCAACGTTTGAGCCGCCATTTCCGCGCCGACGAGCCCGTAATAAATTCCACCACCGGTCGTTGGTTTAACCTGCCCCGCGGCATCTCCCGCGAGCAATACACGGTCGGTGACGCTGCAGGCAATCGGCTGAATTGGCACCGGCCGCTTGACAATGACGGTGTCGTCGGAGTCAATGCGACCATCGGCTTTCAAACGTCCCAATAATTTTTCCAAGGATTCCGTGGCACGGTGATGGGCGGTGACTCCGACGCGCACGCGCCCATTGCCCAGCGGAACAGCCCAGGCGAAAGAGCCGGGCGCTACCGACTGTCCGATATAGACTTCGACTTCGGCGATCAACCTCGACGATACTTCGCTTTGGGCGCAGTAGAGAAATTCCGCCGGTGGTTTGAGACCCAATTGTTGATGCAGCCGGTACGATACGCCGCTGGCTAATACGACGCTGCGGGCTTCCAAGGTTTCTTGGCGTGAGGAATTGACATCGCTCGCCTCAATGCGCACGAAGTCCGGTTGGACGTCAATGCGGGTCGCTCGGCATCCCGTTCGCAGCTCTGTTCCGGCCTGCGTCGCCATGTCCGCCATCGCACGGTCGAATTGAGCGCGGTGAATAATAAAGGCCTGCCCTTCATACCAGGAGGCGCGCGTGCGTTCACCGGACGGCGAGACGATCCATGCCGATTGCAATTCCGATTGAATTGGGGTTTTTGGAAGATAGGGAAAACGTTCGTACGCTTCGCGGCCGAGGATGCCCGTGCAGTGACGCGGTTCGCCGACGACGGCATGTTCCTCGAGCAACAGCACACGCCGCCCCTTTTGCGACAACTGCATGGCGGTTAACGATCCAATAGGTCCAGCTCCCACAACGATCACATCAAACATTTGATCACCTTTTCTAGCATCAGGCCGCGCGCATGCGGTCTTTTTCCCGACTGGGATCCCGACTTGCCACCCGGCGGCGATGTTGATAGCCGACCCTTTCCCACCCCCCGGTTAGAGAGGTCCAACCCGAACGAATAATGAGCGCCACATCAAACCAAAACCCTTGTCTTTTTAAATACATCAAATCATAGCGAAACTTTTGACGCCGTGAAACATCCCGGGCCGCGTGCAGTTGGGCAATGCCGGTCAAGCCGGGCCGCATCCAACAACGCCGCTCGTATCCAGGAATCTGATCGACGCTCACCGCTCCTTTGTATTCCGAGCGCGCCTCGATTTCGGCGGGAAGCAGCGCCCGGGGGCCGACGAAACTCATATCCCCACGAAGAATATTCCATAGTTGTGGCACTTCGTCCATCGCTGTTTTGCGCAACAGGCCACCGAAGCGCGTGACGCGGGGATCATTGCGGCGCGCTTGTCGACGATCGTTTTCCGGCAACTCTTCGACGCGCATTGAGCGAAATTTAAATGCGGCAAACGGCCGACCGTAACGACCGGTGCGCAGTTGCTTGTAAAACACGGGCCCGCGGTCCTGCAGCCAAATGCACAAAGGAATCATTAGCCAAAGCGGCAAAGAAACAAAGAAACCGGCGAGGGCAAGCCCAATATCGAGCGTCCGCTTCAACGCATAGCTATTGTAATCGCGATCGGGACGGTAAAGCGCGCGCTCGAGTAAGAGAGGCAGACGTTTTAAGATCTGATCGCGCGCGGCGTCCCGCACGACGTATTCTCGCGCGGCGCTCCCCATCCCAAGGCATTTGGCCGGCGCCGAGGCGAGGTCGGCTAAGGTCAAAGCCAGGCTCTTCGCACTGCCGGGGGAAACCACGACGCCGGCACCGGTTTCTTTTAGAATTTGGGCCAACGCCGTTTCGGGAGCTGTGACGGCGACGAGCGGGCGTCCGCAAGACATCTGATTAAGAATTTTAGAAGGCATGCTTAGATTGGCCATGTGACGCGTTTCCATAACGAGCCCGACGTCGGCGCTCGACAGCATTTCGGCCCAACGCTCTTTGGGTTGCAAGGGAAGTAACCGCACGTGCAAATCGGGCTGGGCCGCTAAGCGTTCGGCAAACAGCTGTCGGTAATTGCCGTCACCGGCGACAACAAACACGATATCGTCGCGTTCCTGCAAAACCCGCGCCGCCTCAAGCAGCATATCCAGTCCCTGGTGAATCCCAATATTGCCAGCATAGAGCACGACAAATTTGCCTTCAAGTTTATGCTCACGGCGAAAAGCCGTCGGGCCGCTGATCGGACGCATGGTTTCGGTATCAACCCAGTTTGGAAAAATCATCACGCGGTTCGAATCAAGACCTTTGCCGATCACGCGCTCCTGCATGGCTTTGGTGATCGTTGAAAGCGCGGCGGCGCGGTTTAGCACCCATCTTTCCATAAGCTTGAGCGCTTCCAAAATCACTCCGCGCCGAAAAAAGCCGACGGCCTGCCCGGCATCAATCTGCAGATCCTGGAGGTGCAGCCACAACGCTTTGCGACGGAACATCGCGGCCAATGCCGCGGCCAGTCCAACACCGAAGGGGGGCGAGATCGCCACGATGAGATCCGCCGGTCGAGAAAAAAGGACCGGCAACGAGCTGAGCATAAAAGAGAGTTCGCACACAAATCGCCCCCAGGCTCGCAGGCGCGAGGGAACATACACCCAAGTCCTCGTGACACGCATGTTTTGGTAGGTTTCCTCGACTCGCCAGCGCCCGCGATAACCGGGAGCCACGGTCCACTGGGGATAATATGGAAGTGCCGTGAGGATCTCGACCGAATGACCGAGACGTTCTAGTTGCTCGACCAACTCGGCGTTGTAAAATGCGATGCCGATCGGATCCGGAAAAAATGAATTGGTGTAGAAAAGAATTTTCATGCCCCGGCTCCGGTTGGCCTGGTGACCCAGTAATCGCCCATCACGAGCATGTCCATTTGCGTTCGGAGAAAGCAATCAACGGCTTCCCTAGGCCGGCAAACAATCGGTTCATCCTCATTGAACGATGTGTTGAGAACGAGCGGAACGCCGGTTAACTTTTCAAATTCGCCGATCAATTCCCAATAGCGGGCATTGGTTTGGCGACTTACCGTCTGAACGCGGGCGGTCCCGTCCACATGCGTAATTGCAGGAACTTGGGCTCGCCGTTCCGCTTTGACGGTGTAGTTCACCAACATAAACGGCGATCGCGCCGGACCCTCGAACCACTCTGTACAGCGTTCTTCCAAAACCGACGGGGCAAAGGGTCGGAACGCTTCGCGGCGTTTAATGCGTGCATTCAGAATGTCTTTCATTTCAGCTCGGCGTGGATCGGCCAGGATGCTGCGGTTTCCCAGCGCCCGGGGTCCAACTTCCATTCGTCCCTGAAACCAGCCGACAATTTTTCCCTCGCTGATCGCACGCGCGGCCCGTACGGGGACCTGGGCGTCTTTCTGAATGGGTAGACCACGCTCCTGCAAAGCGTTTTCAATTTCTTCTGTCGTAGCAGCGTATCCATAATAAGGGTGATCCATCACAAAACGCTTCGGTGCGTCATCCTTGCCGTTAAAATGGCTGTGTAATGCTCCGCCAAGCGATGTTCCGCCGTCACCCGCATCAGGCTGAATGTACACGTGGCGAAACGGTGTATGGGTTTCGATTTTGCCGTTCATGACGCAATTCAACGCGACTCCTCCTGCAAAACACAACCGCTCTTCCCCCGTCTCTTTATGCAATCCCCGCAACAAATGGAAAAAAATTTCTTCGGTGATTTCCTGGAGTGACCGAGCAAGATCTTCTTGCTCTTGAGTCAACTCACTTCTCGGAATCCGCGCATCCCCTAACAACTCGCGTACCCGCGGCGAAAACAAATTGCCATAGGAGGGCGTTTTTTCCCAGACCTCCGCCACCCCACCCAGGTGATGCGAAAAGTACTCTATATTAAGGGCAAAAAGACCATTTGGCAAGGGATGAATAAGGCGACGCAAAGCGGCCAACCTGGTGGGATTTCCGTAAGCGGCAAGTCCCATCACTTTTCCTTCATCCCCATACTGTTGGAATCCAAGATGTTGACTGACTGCCGTGTAAAGAAACCCAAGCGAATGCGGAAA
>JBBQYF010000191.1:0-5929 GCA_038208955.1 Elusimicrobiota bacterium | reverse complement strand
ATGTGTCATCGCTCGCAAGTCCACGATGTGGGAAGCCATCTTGCGTTCCAACGCTGCCATTTCCGTGTGTCGCGTGTCGATCTTCATGAGAAGGTTGGACACTATCTGAACCAAATCCACTTTCCTGTTCCCTGATGCTGTTTGTAAGTTCGTTGATGCGCCGGATCTGGGCGTTCGTTTCTGCCCGTGTCCGGTCGCGATCGATTTCCTGCCATCGCACGACCCGGCCAGTGGCCGCATCCGTCTTGGTCGCACTACGGAGAGCTACGCCCCGGGCCTGCGCGGCTCTGCCGGCAGGCCCCTCGTGAAGTGTGGGAAGAGTCGTCTTTCCCTGGGCTGCAAGGCTTCGATGATCGATCGGGGGTGCTATCCCCGCCATCATCTCGTTGTGAATCGCGGCCCAAAGCGCCCGCACTTCATCAAGCGCGCCATCGCGAGATAACCCTATTACCTTCGCGGGCCGCCCCCTCGTGGCCGCTTTTTTTTAGCCGCTTGGTCGAACACTGATAGATGAGCGTGAATATTATTCGGCTTGTCGGTATGAATGGCCGCTATCCATGGGGCTTCGCCATTCGTTAAGCGCTCGGCAAACGCCGTAACTAGGGCGCGATTTTGCTCAAGCGTTGCCTCATTCGGCAGCCCCATGATAAATGTCTCGGTGACACGTCCATTTTTCCCCGCCAGCGCCTCCCGATCGGCTGCAAATCTGCTTAGCGCGGTCCGCGAAAACTCTTCTATCCCCGTCCGCTCCTCAATCACGATCGCATCGGCTTTTGAACAGGCATAAATCAGCTTGGCCGCAGACTTGCCCTTACTATCGGGCTGGGCATTGGAAACGACAGAGTGATTTAAAGAGTATAGACTCATGGTATTCTCCCTTTTCTTATGAGCGCGGTTTATTCCCTTGAATAAACCTGAAGTGCGCCATCATTTTTTATCTAACTTCTGGCTTCCGGGGCGTTGCTCCACCCATTTCCAATAACGGCTGCTCATCATCCCCACCTGTGTTCATGGCGTTAGATTTGTTTCCTGCTCCGACTGCAACTTGGAACATTGCCAATACAGCCAGATATTCCTCGGTGAACTTTTCGAACGAGATCCCCAGGTCTCGAAGATGCCAGCAGATTTCGGTTGTCTTTTTACCGGGGTATCCGAGTTTCCGAAGCGCGAGAAAGGCGGTTCGCTCATTCACGGTAATATGAGGGTAGACCTGGCCTGTCGGCGGAAGTCTGTTGGCGATTTCATGAACCAAAATCATGAAGTTGAGGGCATTAGGGTCGGTTGGCATAGCTTCGTCCTTATCTTGAGATTTTCGATACTCTCAAGCTAGGGTCGAATATTAATGAGACAACCAACTACCAAACATTTGTAAATAAGTCGTTAATATCTTTTAGCAATAATCCCGGCAGAGAATGCCATTATTATTTAACTTTACATTAACTATTATTAAGCAACAAACCTGCGTTCGGGTGGAGCAACAATGCTGTTAGCCAAAGCTCGTCAGAATCTCCACAGCGCCCCGCTGAGTGCCTAACCCGTTATGAGTGCCTCGGTGTGCCCGGTCTGGGTAAACCGGGCCACCAACCCCGCCAGCGTGGCGCTGGGCAATACCGCCGTATGAGGAATCAGCACATAGCTCCACGGCTTATCGCCGTTCTCCCGCGCGTGGTCGTTGGCGTGGCCGACCCATTTGCGGGCGGCGGCGGCTTTTGCCATTACGATTGGGTCGGTCAGTTCGTTCGCCGCCTTGATTTCGACGATGAGCTTTTCGGTTTTCGTTTCGACCACGAAATCCGGCTCATAATCCGACCCTGACGTGTATTCGATGCGAAACTGCTTCGCGCCCGGCTTCATCCATCGGATGACGCTCGGCTCGTGGTCGGAATCTACGATCACGGCGAACTCGCGTTCCTCGCTCGAATCGAACCTTTGATACGGGTAGCAGCACTTTTTAAAGCCGCCGAAGACATGCTTTTTGGTGTCGCCCGCAGGCATGACCGGGGTTCGGAAATCCTTCACGGTCCTGTCGTTCGGCACGTTGAAGGCTTGAGGTTTGAGAAGCTGAAATCCTCGGGATACCGTCGCGCGATAGTCGGTTGGTGTTTCCCAATAATGCGCCCGCATCTGTTCGAAGACGAACTGGGACAGCCGCCGGCCATGCGCGAGGAGGACATTTTCGATGTCGTCCTCGGTCGAGAGATATTGCCTCAACCGCCCGACAACCTGGCCCGCGAGTTTGTAGAGAAGATCGGACTGGCTGTCGTAATCGACCTGGGGCAGGTCAACGAGATGTCGAACGAGATAGTTTTCAGGGCGCTCCTCACGAGCCGCCTCAATCGTTCTGGCAAGGAAGCTCCGGCTTTCGGTGCGGAGCGTCTGAATCATTATCTCGTTAGAAACCGGCTGTTGCGCGATCGTGTCAAGGTCGCGTAGGTCGAAATCTTTGAAGCCGAAGTTTGTCTCTCTGAGCGGAATGACCACGATTTCGGGTATCGCGATCGTGAACTCGACCAACTTTTCCGCCACCATCTTAACGATTTTCGCGACGTTCGTCGGCGCAACCACGCCCTCAAGCGTGCCCTGGACCGGCGCCAGCGCCGCCGTAACATCGGCGGCAATACGCGCTTGGACTGCGGGCTCACTCAGTTGGTTGATGCCTTTGGTAAGCTGGCGCTCCTGGTGCTCGATCGCGCGATACACCATTTCGGCGGTTTTCCTGTCCTCCGGTGTATCGAAAACAAAGGCCGTCGTCTCGCCATCGGAAAAGCCACCACCGCCGCCCGTCAACATCGTTTCAACGGTGGATTTCGACTCCAGAAGAACCGCGCCCTCGGCGGACACGTCACCGCCCGCGCCGATCTCAATGACTTTCATTGTCACAAGCGAGTCAGGCTGACGCGCGGCCTTTACGATCTCATCGAACCGCTCATGTGCGATGACCGTCAGCGTATCGACCGCCTCAACACCCGTTCGCTCGCCATACGGCAACCGCAATCCGCGTCCTAGTGTCTGTTCGGTAAGAATGTCTGATGCGGACGCGCGCAACGGCACGATCGTATAGAGATTGGTGACGTCCCAGCCTTCCTTGAGTTTGTTGACGTGTATGACGATCTCCGTCGTTCCGTCCGTCTCCAATGAAACAAGGCGGGCCGTGGCCTCATCGCTCTCTTCGCCCTTCAACGCGGAATGGACCTCGATGACACGACCTTTGTAACGGCCTGAGAAAAAACCGTCCGATTCGATAAACTCCCGAATCTCTTTCGCGTGCGCGGTGTGCTGCGCGACAACGAGCATAAAGGGATGGACCTTCGGTCGCCCGGTATTGCGAGCGTAAATGTCGAGTTCGACCTTCACGAACTCGTGGTAGTGGATTCCATCCTCCAGCTTTATCCGCTGAAGCTGTTCCTCATCGACCGATTTGGGGTCGAAATCCTTCTGCGTCGCGACCGCGGGCTCCTTAACGAAGCCATCGGCCATCGCCTGTCCGAGCGGATAATCGAACACGACATTTCGGAACGATTCTGACTTCGCGCCGATCGTCTTGGGTGTTGCCGTCAACTCTAGCCCAAGGACGGGCTTAAGCTCTGTGATTGCCTTTAGGCCCGCCTTTGCGCGGTAACGGTGCGCCTCGTCCATGAGAAGCACCAGGTCCGGCAGCGCCGCGAGATAGTCGAAATAGGACTGCCCGATATATTCGTGGAGCTTCTTAATCCGGCCCGCTTCCTTGTTTATCTTGTCCACATTGAAAATGTTGATAATGGGCGTGTTTTGGCCGAAGAGATCTCCGCCGCGAACACCTCGACCTTGGTCCCATGTGTCGCCCGTCACCAAAATGGGCGGCGTCGTCGTAAACTCCGCGATGCCCTTGAAAACATATTTCGCTGTGCCGGGCGTAAAATCCGCAATCAGCTTTTCATAGATCGTAGTGTTAGGCGCGAGCACGAAGAAGTTTTTCGATAGGCTCGTTCCGTCTGCCTTCTTCGCTAAGAAGAGATAGGCAATGAATGCGCCCATGAGGCGGGTTTTGCCGACGCCGGTCGCTAGTGCAAAGCAGAGGCTGGGAAAGTCGCGTTCAAACTCTACAACCGCTGGATACGCGGATTGAATGGCCGTAAGCGCAGCGTCAAGATCGGTTCCTTTTTCCAGCTCAATCCGCGACGTGATGTCCGCGAGGATTTCGAGTGAGCGCCACTGAGGCGATCGAAGGGAGAGCCGCTGAGTTATCTGGTGGATCGTGCGCGGGTCGGCGACCGTCATAGCAGGCCTCCGGCATCATCAAAGAGAGGGAGGGAGGCGGCAGCGCTCTTTCTCGCCGCTGGCTTCCGAGATTCATTATCCGGCTCGCCGTTAGCTTGGGGCAGGTTGGCGATTTTGAGGCTATAGTCGTCCCGCCCCCACTCGCATTTCGATAGCACCGTGTGGGGGATTTTCTTAATCGTGAGGTTGTTGAAGGCGTCTTCCCGGGAGTTGAAAGCCTTGCAGCAAACTAGCAACGTTCGATCTGGTCCAACCTCGTCGGAAAGCTTTTTCAATGCATCGTGAGTAAGGCTAGCGGTCGTTACGAATATGAAATCACGCTCCGTCGAATGACCGTGTTGCCAATAGAGCTCCGCATCTTGACTCGGCGCAAAACTGAACCCCATAAGCTTGCAGACTGCCTCCGCGAGCATTGCCGGATTAAACTCTGGAGCAATAATCCAGTTATCCCATTTGTCTCGTGTTAACAGCGAATGGGCGAGTTGGAAGTAACGAAATCCTCCTCCGCCCTTCCAACCTACCGCCTCGGTGATTCCGCTCGTATCGGCCCCGTCTATCACCTTCTTCAATCGCGGGATAACATGCGTGCGGCAATGGTCTCCAACTTCGACCATGATCCAACGGCGGCCCATTTTGTGGGCAACCGCTCCGGTCGTTCCGGAACCGGCAAAAGAATCCAAAACAAAGTCGCCGGGGTTGGTTGTCAGTTCAATACACCGCCGCAGCAAGCGCTCAGGCTTTTTCCCTTTTTTGAACTGCACCCCGCCTTCGTTTGCGATTCCCTCCCAAGCAATATCGGTCCAAATATTTGTGAGAAGCCGCGTTGCCATTAGCTGGCCGTCAAGTTTGGCGACGTTCTTGTTATAAAAAATCAGTTGCTGGCCATCTAACACATAGACGTCATCAAGGCCGTCTCCCCTCGTCATGTGGAACACACGACCGGGATGTTTCATAGATTCGCTTTTAAGATTAAGGATTGCCGAGCCTGCGCCGGTATCGCTTATGCTCGCAAGGCGAGCGACGCAGTCCGCATTATCAACCATAAACTTATTAAAGTGCTCAAGTAAGGAGCGCGGATGACGCGAGCGTGCAGGCGGCATGCGCTCATACGCCTCCATGATCGGAGTCAGTCGCCACGCCGATGGATCTGCATCGCGATTTGAAAGCCATTTATTGTAGGCATAATCAGGCTCTCTAGGGATGCGACCGCTATTTTCTTGAAACTTAGATCGGTCTTTCGCATACCAAAGCAAATACTCAGATGCCTTGAAAACCCCCGGATTTACCGTGCTAAATGCGGAAGGAGAACGAGCCTCAATGGTAACTCTATTTATGAAGTTATCGCGACCAAAAGTCTGGTCCATTATTACTTTGCAATAGTCAAGTTCATTATCGTCTAAGTGAATAAATATCGCCCCGTCGTCTGATATCAGTCTATATATTATATCTAAGCGCTGAGCCATCAAGGAAAGCCATGTTGAATGTTCGACGCTGTCGTCATAATGGTCAAAAGCAGCGCCGGTATTAAATGGCGGGTCGATATAGACGCATTTGATTTTGCCGGTAAAATCCTGTTCTAGCGCTTTTAGAGCCAGAAGATTATCTCCAAATATGAGGCGGTTATCGAACAAATCGTTTCCGCTGACCCGAGATTCTGCGTGGTATGATTGTG
>JBBQYF010000190.1:0-5953 GCA_038208955.1 Elusimicrobiota bacterium | reverse complement strand
AGCGGTCTGGAAAGTGTTGACCGATTACAATCATCACGCCGGATTTCTCCCTTACATGAATCTCAGCCGCACTGTTCCCGGGGAGCCGCCTTTTGTCTGGGTCGAGCAAGAGGGACGTATTCGAATACTGATATGGACTTTTACGATGCGCGTCAAACAAAAAGTGACGGAACATCCCCTGGACCATATGCATTTTGAAGCGGTGGAAGGAGACTTTAAACAGCTGATCGGCGACTGGCAACTCTTGGCAGTGAGCGACCACATGACGGGGCTGCGTTGCGAATTTTTGGTCGAGCCTGTGCGCGATGTTCCACAATGGGCGGTCAGCATTGCGGCTCGGCACTACCTCGCGGCGATGATGAAACGGCTTCAGGAACGCGCGGAGATGCATGACGGATAACTGGGTTTGGGTTCCCTTCGAAGTCGATAAACGTTTTGACGGATTCCGCGTCGACCGTTTTTTGACGCAGCGCCTGACAGCCTATTCGCGTAGCAAAGTTCAAACCATCCTGAAAGAGTCCCGCGTATTAAATGGCGACCGTCCCGTCCGTCCCAGCTCCAAAGTGCGGGCGGGAGACAAAATTCGTATCGCCTATCTGCGGCGGCCGGAAGAACCTTTAGACCCCAATGCCCATTTATCCGTTCTCTTCGAAGATGAAGATCTTTTAATCATCGACAAACCTTCGGGCCTGTTATCACACCCGACGGATAAAGTGGTACATCACACGGTCCTCGGCCTGATCAGGCACTGTCGTCCGGGGCTACGCGTCCATCTTCTGCATCGTCTCGACCGCGAAACTTCGGGTGTATTGGCGTTGGCCAAAAATCCAAAGATGGCGCGCGCCTGGGGCCGGGCGATGGAGCGCCATGGCATGCAAAAGGAATATCTCGCGCTTGTCCAAGGCACTCCCGCGCCGCGTCAAGGAGAAATCGTTTGGCCGATCGGGCCGCAACAAGGCGCCATCTGGGCGCGCCAATGGATTAACGTCTTGGGCGCCGTTCCGGCGACAACGGGCTATCAAGTTCTTTCTCCCGGTCCCGTTTCCCTCGTTCGAGCTTTCCCCAAGACGGGACGGTTGCACCAAGTCCGCGTTCATTTAGCGGCCCTCGGATATCCAATCTTGGGGGATCCTCTCTATCAAGGCGACGGTGGCGCCTATGCCAAGATGGTGGCTGGGAAAATGACGCCGGAGGACCGCAACGCTTTAGGATTTCAGCGCGTCGCATTACACGCCGCCGGATTGACATTTGATCAGCCCTTGTCCGGGGTCCGGATGGAGATTCGCTCCCCGTTGCCAGACGATATGTCCGCCTATGTTTCTGCTAAACTGATCGCCTGATGAAACGCCATTCAAAACCCAAAGAATTGTCCTGGTGGAATTTTACCGGCAACGACGGGTCGTTTGAAGCGCGTGACCCGGATCGAATCAGCCGCCTTTATTTTCCGCTATGCAATGACGCCGGACTGCTTTCGACTATAACCCCGACGGGTCAGGGCGATATTAAATCAGGTCAAAACCATTTTCTCACGCTTCCAGAATCAACCGAAGATTTACACAACACCCGCTCGGGACGCCATTTTTGGGTTTACGTCGAAGGCAAAGGTCCCTGGTCGGCAACGGGATCGTCGGCGGCGGCAGCCCTCGGCCGCGCCTCGGCCAAAACCGCTGACACATGCCGGATGGAGGGAGGCATACTGTGGCACCGCGTCATCCGCGAAAACCGCACGTTCGGGCTACGCGCGACGATCACCAATTTCATTCCGGCGGCGAAAGAACAAGTCGAGATTATGCGCGTCGAAATTACCAACAGCGGACGTAAACCGCTAAGTTTGACGCCCACAGCGGCAATTCCCGTCTTCGGTCGATCGGCCGATAATGTACGGGATCATCGGCATGTGACATCCCTACTTCACCGCATTGCTCTCCCCGACCATGGCGTTCTCGTCACACCGACCATGTCGTTCGACGAACGCGGTCACCACCGCAACTCGACCGTCTATGCCGTGCTGGGATGCGACGGAGATGGGCAGGCCCCGCTTGGTTTTTTCCCGACGGTGGCAAGCTTCGTGGGCGAAGGGGGGACTTTCGATGCCCCGCGCGCGATTTACGAAGACTGGGACATTCCGGATTTAACCGAAGTGCAATTGCAGGGGCGCGAGGCGGTCGGTGCCTTGCGTTTCCGGAGTCGAAAGCTTGCGCCCGGCAAGACGGCCGTTTACCTTGTTTTCATGGGTATCGCTCAAGAACGCAAAGAGGCTTTGTCTTGGATTCGCACTTATGGTTCGGAGGCCAAGACTAGCGAAGCGTTGCAGCATACGCAAGATTTCTGGAAGGACCGTTTGGACGTCACCCATGTGCAAACCGACGATCCCGACTATGGCCCGTGGGTACGCTGGGTCAGTCTCCAACCGATATTGCGTAAAATTTTCGGATGTTCGTTTTTACCGGACTTCGATTATGGCCGCGGTGGACGGGGCTGGCGCGATCTCTGGCAGGATTGTTTGGGGTTGTTGCTGCTCGATAACAAAACGGCAATGGCCAAGGAAGTTGTCGCTCCGGAGGCTGGCGATTCGGTTCGCAATCTCCTTCTGAACAATTATGCCGGCGTGCGCCGGAACGGGACAAATGCCACGATCATCGGGAAATCGCTGGGCGAGTTTATCGCCGACCGTAACAACATTTCGCGCACCTGGATGGATCACGGGGTCTGGCCATGGATGACGACCGAATTTTATATTCACCAGACCGGCGACTGGAAGTTTCTTTTTGAAAACGTCGGGTACTTTGCGGACCAAGAGGGTCAGTCGGGCAAAGAGCCGTCGAGCGGGTCGGTGCTCGAGCATGTTTTGATTCAACATTTGACGTCTTATTTCAACGTCGGCGAGCATGGGAATATCAGGCTCGAAGATGCCGACTGGAACGATGGGCTGGATATGGCCCACGACCGGGGGGAAAGCGTTGCCTTTACGGCCCTGTACGCTGGAAACCTCCTGCACATCGCGGAGCTGCTTGAGCATATCCAAACTGAAGAATCGCTGGGGGATGTGTCATTAGCCGAAGAGCTCGTTATCTTGTTGGAATCGAAGGCCCCGTCGGTAGACTTGGCGCCAGCCGAAAAGCAGGAACGCTTAAAAGATTATCGAAACAAAATCACCGCCGGCGTTTCGGGCCTTATGCACACCGTTACGCTCTCCTCGCTCGTCGATGATTTGCGGCGCAAAGGCGAAGCGCTGTCTGAACAGGTGCGCAAACGGGAATGGATAAAAAGCTGCTCGGGACATGCCTGGTTCAACGGGTACTACGACAACCTTGCGGCCCGCGTAGAAGGGGATACAGCAGCCGGGGGGGTGCGCATGACATTGACGGGTCAAGTATTCCCGATCATGTCGGGGGTAGCGACTAACGAGCAAGTCCAGCAAGCTTTCGCGGCCGCGCGGAAATATCTTCAAGATAAAAAGCTGGGGGGATTTCGGCTGAACAGCGATTTCAGGGATCCTTACGTGCCACTGGGCCGGGCGTTTGCCTTCGCCTATGGCGAAAAAGAGAATGGCGCGTTTTTCAGCCATATGGTCGTGATGTTCGCTAACGCGCTCTATCAACGCGGCTTCGTCGATGAAGGCTTTGAGGCGCTGACGTCGCTTTACCGAATGTCAATGAAAGCCGAAACGGCCAAAATTTATCCGGGATTGCCGGAATACTTTAACGGAGAGGGTCGCGGGCTCTACGGCTACTTGACCGGATCGGCAAGCTGGTATTTGTTAACGCTCGTCACGCAGGTGCTTGGCATCCGGGGACGGTGGGGGAATTTGTTGCTCGCCCCCAAACTCGTACCCGAACAATTTGGCGCGCGCGGGCAAGTCAACGCGGAGTGTAATTTTGCCGGGAAGCGTCTGCGTATCACCTACGTAAACTCCAGTAAAAAACCTTGGGGGCAATACCGTATTACGTCATTGCTGCTTCAGGGTCGTTCCATCCCCGTCGCGAAGGCCGAGGCCGTGGAAATGCTGATTCCTCGCGCGGCGTTGACCCAGATCGCCAGCCCGAGCGTTGATATTACGGTCGCCCTCGGATAGCAGAAATGAGGCCAAGGGGGAGCATGCCGCCTTTAGGCCTTTTAACCCTAATTCTCCTTATCAGAAAACCCTTTAAAAACACCTAAACCCCCTTTACACTTTCCCCAACAGCCATGGAACGTTATTGGGTATATATCGATTCAAAAGTTCAGGGTCCGGTTGAAATTCCTGCGCTGCGAAAATTGCCTGGGTTTACGCTCCTGACCCAAGTTTGTCCCGAGTCAAGCCAAAGCTGGCGGATGGCCGATGAGATTGTCGAAATCAAATCCTATTTTCTAGCGCCGCCGCGAGCGAGCTCGCTGCCGCCCGTCGAAGCCGGAAACACGGCACTTGCCCTTGAACCAATCGTCCAAAGTGCTGTCGGGTTGCCCAATCTTCCGATAAAGTCCGAGCTTCTTTCAGCCCGACCGCTACCGACGCCTGACGTAGAAACCCTCTCCTCGGTAGAAACACTCGCGGACTCGCCGGACGTTGCGCCCTCGGGAACCCTCCGCGTCCTTTGCCAAACGTGCGGTTATAAGAATCCGCGCGACGTCGGCGTTTGCATGAAGTGTGGAACCACTCTCAAGAAACCATCCGCCACTCCGATGGCGCGAAAAGAATCCGCCGATCCGGGGGCGCCCCCTGCTTTATCGCTGTCGATGGAAAATATTATTGGACTAAGCGAACAGCCCGCGCCCGACCCGGCCCCAGCGCGTGGCGGTGAGCCGGCGGCTGTGGAAGTGCAAATCACGCCGATGGTTGAAATCCCGATGACGCGAATTCTCACCATTTTGCTCATGACGAGCGGGTTATCGGCCCTGGCCTTTTTTGGGTACCGCTATTTTCGGCAACATCACCATGCGAAAGCCCCCGTCACGGCAAAGCCCGCCATCCCTTTGGCGACGCCGGATTCGACGGCGACGACGCGCCGTCATCTTCACGCGGCCAAACACTTGCCGCAAAAACATTATGTGCTAAAAACAAATCTGCCCGGACTCTCTGAACCGCCGCCGCACCACGGGCGGCCTCGCGCAATCCCCGAGGACAACGTACAGCCCCGAGCCGAGGTGGCCACGGCTGATGACGCGAGTCCCGCGCCGACGAATGCGCCTTATCGGGTAGTGGCTGAAGTGACGCCGCTCAAGCATCGCCAGTCCGCCCCGATTAATTCACCTTATGCCGCCAAACGGCGCGCGAACAAGGCGCTCTGGGTCAGTCAGTCCGAACCCTCGGTTCAGCAGGTACAGCAGTTCCGAATATACGGCGGGCTCCGCACGATCAATCGCAATACGGAGATATTGATGCAAATCCTTCGGGACCGTGAATACAATAACGCGTTTGAATCGGGAAAACGATTGAACCTCTACAACGACATGGACTGGAGTGCGACTCAGCTGGACGGACCGCTTTACGAAGTTCGTCTGACGTTCTCCGGAGGCAAAGAGTCGGACGGGTCCGCGAAAAAGCCGCTTCGCTTTGCCTTTGAAGCCGACATGGAGCGTGGCAGTGTGGAGCCGGGAGGACCCGAGCAGATCCGAGCCAACACGATGCATGCGTTCTTTGACGAATCGCGTATTCCGCCGGAAGACCGCCGGGCGATCGCCAAAGATACCGAAGAGTTAGTGCTGGCCGCTCAACCGGACGCCTCACCGCTGGCATTGGACACGGTGGCTCGCCACTTTAAAGCAACCTATGGAACCGGCGCCATGTCGCGGATCTCCAAAGCTTACGATCTCGAGGCACTCAACAAGTGGATCGCTCATCAACCCCGGCTAACCGACGGAAATGAGCCGGCCAGCAACACGGCTGACGCCCGCGCGGTATTTGAAGATTCGCCAAAAGCAGAAACCTCGCCGCAGGCAACAGCCTCTAAATCGGGTCGAACGGCACGAACGG
>JBBQYF010000189.1:0-5958 GCA_038208955.1 Elusimicrobiota bacterium | reverse complement strand
GGTTGGCCAGGTCTTGGGTTTTCGATTTGCTTTCTTGAGCCTGCTTGACTAGATCAATGACCTGAGACAGATACGAATCCTTGCCCGTGCCTTTCACCTCGATGGTGAGCGAGCCCTCTCCATTGATAGACCCCCCGATCACTTTGCCGCCGGTTTTTTTAACCGTGGGCGTCGATTCCCCGGTGAGCATCGCTTCATTAACGGAGCTCTCGCCCTCGATGATGACCCCATCGGCAGGAATCTTTTCTCCTGGTTTGATCAGGACTTTATCGTTGACCGCCAGTTCTCCGAGCGGCACGTCCTTGACGCTGCCGTCAGGCATGACTTTGTGAGCGTCGGAGGGCATGAGTTTGGCCAGCTCCTCCAGGGCTTTGGAGGCGCCCATCACGGATTTCATCTCAATCCAATGCCCCAGCAGCATGATGTCCACAAGAGTAGCCAGCTCCCAAAAGAACATCTTGCCGGTCAGTCCGAACACTACGGCGCTCGAATAAAGGTAAGCCGTAGCGATGGCGACGGAGATCAGGATCATCATGCCCGGCTTGCGGGACTTCAACTCATCGAACAGCCCTTTGAGGAAAGGCCAGCCGCCATACCAAAAGACGGCCGAAGAGAAACCGAACAGAACATACACATCGCCGAGGAAACGAATGGCTTCCCGCACACCGACCAACTTCTGAAGCATCGGCGAAAGGGCGAGTATCGGAAGGGTTAAACCCAGTGAAATCCAGAACCGTTTGCGAAAATCCGCTGCCATGTTCGCGTGATGATCGGAGTGGCCCTCATGTTTATCAGAGCCGTTGTGCGACATTTGAGCTTCAGCTTCCAACCAATTTTGTTTATCGTGCCCCTCTGGATGGCCCTCTTTTTCGTAGAGGGCGTATGCCTTCTTGGCGACCTCATTATGCGCCGGGGTTGATTCGGGTTTGGGTTTAGTGGCGACCGGCGTTTTATTCGGATGATGATTATGCTCCATAACAATTACTCCTTTTTGGCTGTTCGCAAACCGAGCGCCGCCAGTTTGGTGCGCGTGGACTTGTAGTCTGTGTGAGCAATACTTTTGATTCCAAAGCTTTCTGCGATTTTGACGAACAGCGGCGTATTTTCGATATAGAGGATCTCGCGTACCGGCGCCTGAGCGACATCCAGCGCAAGACGGAAAATCTCCGGATCTGGCTTTCGCAGTCCAACGTAGCATGAGGAAATAAAGCCATCGACAAACTGACCCAATCCGAACGTCTGAATCCGATGGGTGTTCAGGTACCGTGATTCATTGCTGACCACGATAATCTTGAGGTTGTGCAGAGCCTTCAGTTGAGTCACCAATTGAATCATTGCTGGATAAGGCTTGGACTGCGCGCACATAAAGCGCTTGAACTGTTGGCGCGTGAAGCGCCGCTTTTCGTAGAACACCACATGATTTAAATACTCATCGATCGAGACCTTTCCTTCTTCGTGCGTTGCAAACATAATTCGGTGACGACGGTCCACCTCGGCCCACTTCAGTTTGAAGTGCTTTGCCGCTCGTTGACGTTCCAGGTGATCCCATCCGTTCGTGAGCAGGACACCGCCGATGTCAACAAATAGGCATGTGATGGGAGACCTCATACTTTTTCCAGCGAAACCATGGCCTCATTGACGATCCCTTGCGCCTCCGCGAGGATTCGCCTGAGGTGATCTTTCCCTTGAAAGCTCTCCGCGTAAATTTTGTAGATATCCTCTGTGCCGGAGGGGCGCGCCGCAAACCAGCCGCTTTTCGCACTTACCTTCAAGCCGCCAATAGGCGCGCCGTTGCCTGGCGCTTGAGTGAGAATAGCCTCGATTTTTTCGCCCGCGAGGTCTCGAGACCGCACCTCACGCGGCGACAGCTTCTCGAGCGCTTCCTTCTGCGCCGGAGTGGCAGGCGCATCAATACGATCATAAACGGGCTCGCCAAACTCGCTCGTCAGATCGCGGTAGAGTTCTCCCGGATCTTTGCCGAGTCGAGCTGTGATCTCCGCGGAAAGTAATGCGGGTACGATGCCGTCTTTGTCCGTCGTCCAGACCGAGCCGTCCAATCTGAGAAAGGATGCGCCTGCGCTCTCTTCTCCGCCAAACCCCAGTGATCCATCGAGCAGACCGTCCACGAACCATTTGAAACCGACCGGCACCTCATAGAGCGTGCGGCCCAATTTAGAGGTTATGCGATCGATCATCTGACTGCTGACGACGGTCTTTCCAACGGCTGCTTCTCGGCGCCACTTCGGCCGGTGTTGAAAGAGATAAAAAATAGCGGCCGAAAGGTACTGATTGGGGGCGAGAATTCCCGCACTTTTCGTCACAATGCCGTGCCGATCATGGTCGGTATCGCAGGCGAAACTGATGTCGAAGCGATCCTTGATGCCGATCAAGCGTTGCATGGCAAAGTGAGAAGAGGGGTCCATGCGGATTTGCCCGTCCCAATCTACGGTCATAAACCGGAAAGTCGGGTCGACCGCATCATTGACGACGGTAAGATTAAGGCCGTACCGTTCCGCGATGCGCGGCCAATAGTGAACGCCCGCGCCGCCGAGTGGGTCGACGCCCAAATGCAGATGAGCGCTGCGGACCGCTTCCATGTCAAGCACGTGTCCGAGGTCGTTCACGTAGGGGGTGATGTAGTCGTGGCGATGCGTGGTTGAGAAGCTCAGAGCCTTCTCATACGGCATTCGCCGTACGCCCCGGAGTTCGTTTTCCAGGAATTCGTTGGCCTTGGACTGTATCCAGTCAGTTACCTCGCGTTCTGCGGGACCTCCGTTCGGCGGGTTGTATTTGAACCCGCCATCATGAGGCGGGTTGTGCGAAGGCGTAATAACTATGCCGTCGGATAGACCTTCCTTGCGGTCTCGGTTGTGGGTGAGAATCGCATGCGAAATAACCGGCGTCGGTGTGTATTCATCCTTTTCGGCCAACATCACCTCAACGCCATTGGCCGCCAATACTTCCAGAGCGCTTGCCATGGCCGGAACGGAGAGCGCATGCGTATCCATCCCCAGGAAAAGCGGGCCATTGATATTTTCCCGCAGGCGATAGAGACAGATGGCCTGGGTGATGGCCAGGATGTGCACTTCGTTAAAAGAACGCGTGATGGACGACCCGCGATGGCCAGACGTGCCGAAGGTGACCCGTTGAGCCGGCATCGATCGATCAGGAATTTCAGTGTAATAGGCTGTCACCAATTTCGGCACGTCAACAAGCATTATGTCTTCTGCAGGTTTTCCGGCTAAGGGACTAATGTTCATGGCATTCGGCACGGCTAACAACCCGACCCTTGCGAAAGACTCAGGAGTCTATCCAGCAATACCGGAATGTCTTTTCGGCGAAGCAAATAAAAGGAGGCGGCTGATGAATGTTTGGCATGAATCCGGATTCCAATTCCGGTGTGTTTGAGTCGTTCAAAAACTGCTTCGTCTCGGCCCTGGCTACCTATATAAATGGTCGACGATCGCTGCGGCATGAGACGCTCGATCCACTGAACTGCGGAGGCTTCGTTCCAAGGAAGGTCCGGAAAGATTTCAAGTCCATTTCCAAAGGGCTCAACAACTAACGAGTGATCGGGATGGCGGGCGATCAAGGACTCAACTATCCTTTTGACTCTGGCGCTGTCCCCATCAGCGCCCTGCACCAATAGCCCGAGGCCCCTGTTCCTGACCACCCATTTTGAAAAAGCCGACAACTCCGCACGCAGCTGGAAGGCCAGACTGACCAAAAACTGCTTTTCCGCTTTCTCTTTGGGGTGCATGTAACTTCGCCCACCATCAGCAATCTCCAGGCCATGGCTGGCGACACAAACCAAGCGGGGGTTGCGAACAAACGATCGGACCTCCGCAAGCGATAAAGGAGAAACGACTCCAACGAGAAAATCCTTTCGAGCTGCTAACTTGCTCAATTTTTTGAGCAGCCCGACGGGCACGCCAAAGCCGCGGGAGCGATGGGGAACGCCTTGTTTTTCATGACCGAACGTCAGGAGGACCAATCGACAGGCGGTTGCCCCTAATCGTTCGGAAATCGAATGCCAAGAAGAGAGGATAGGCCGCATGGACCCAGAGCTCAAGGGAGCCTTTGCTTGTGTCGCTGCTGGTCGTCTAATCGCCCCAACCCTTTGAAGGTCTAATCGGTGTCTTGGCATGTGCTAATTAACACTCATTGGCTGACGCTTGTAAAAGTAATAATGGTTACTGTTGCTATAATTAATTCTTATGTTAGGAATTAATCTTCAGCAGCTCTATTATTTCTGGATGGTGGCGCACGAGAGGAGCTTTACGCGGGCGAGCCAGAAATTATTCCTCACTCAACCTGCCGTCAGTAGCCAAGTCCGCCATCTCGAGAAAAAACTAGAGCGTTCGCTCTTTGAGCGCGGCAAAAGAAAGCTCGTTCTCACAGACGATGGTCGTCATGTTCTTAAGTACGCGAACGATATCTTCGACCTGGCGGAAGACCTGATAGAGTCTTTGCGAGGACAATCTATCCGCGTGAACCCTCGCCTACGCTTGGGGATTAACAACACCGTGACGAAGGAAGTGGCCTCTCAATGTCTTCGTTTCGTCGACAAATTTCATCACGGCACGCCGCTCATGGTTCGCCAAGGGTCCGCCCAGGACTTGATCCGAGATCTTCGCGATCGGCATCTCGACTTGGTCTTATCCGATGAGCCATCCCGACGCGACGAACCTGAGGACTATAAGCAGGTATCCGTCGGCACGATTCCAGTATTCTTTGTCGCCGCGCCGTCGGCAGCTCGTGCGATTCGCCGATTTCCGCAAGATTTATCCAAGATCCCATTGCTGCTTCCTAATATGGGGAACCCTTTAAGAATGGCCATTGATACCTTTCTGATCCAGTCAAAGGTGCAGCCGAGTCTTGTCAGCGAAATTGCGGATGCCGAATTGATGCATCAGCTTGCTCTCGACGGCCGAGGCGTAGCGGCCCTCCAGGGCATTTCGATCGCGGGGGACCTTCGCAGCGGCCGATTAGTCCGATTAGGCCGCGGAACGACAGGACTATCGAAAGCCATCTGGCTTATTTCAATAGCGCGGAAGCGGGATCACCCGGTAGTCGAACACCTTATAAAACGATTCCGACTACCTTCTGGCGCACGATGACTACTCCCCCAGGCCATGAATCTGCGCTATTTATTTATGTATTCGTCATCGCACCATCAGTCTATTGACCACAGTTTCGGCAGATTTCGCTTCCGCTTCCAGAAGGTATTGACAGCGCTAAGAGAGGTTGGGGTAGGGATGACGCTAACATTGCCGGAGGAAGCTTTTGATGTTGCCCTGTCATTTCAAAAATAAAAACCAGCGGAGTAACCCCATTTGCGGCACATGCACGAACACCCGTTTAAAACGACGCTTCACAATGCTATTAGCTAAAAAGTGGATATTTGAATGGGTAATTGTTTAGGCAATCAATTACCCATCGCTATAATTGTTGATAGAACGAGCATCGAGAAGTCAGAACTGAGATGGAGAAATTATGACTAAGAGACAATCAACGGGACGAGTACAAAAGAATAAATTAAAGGCAGCAAAACCCTCTAAGGCAGCGAAACAACGCGCCGCAGCAATCGCCAGAAAGAACCGCGGCTATTTCAATCAGTTAAAAAGAGCTGCTACGGCACGGGACTGGAAGGCCCTCCCGCCGATAGCGCATCGCCCAACGCCGATAAATCTTTCTGGAATCTTACCGCAAGATATTCTGCGCATGTCCACAGCGGTTCAGGAAATCATTAAAGGCCTGTCTTTGGCACAAGGGAGCATCATTACGGTGGGTACGGAATTTATACTGAATGGCGTTTTGGGGTCAAATTCTTTTTTTAGTTGCAGTAGAGGTCATGGACCCTACGCCGCCTCTTTTAGTCCGAGATGTTTTTTCTTCTGAACGACATACTGCTGCATCACCTTCCGAAGTTCCGCTAAATGCTCGAAGCCTCTAACC
>JBBQYF010000188.1:0-5965 GCA_038208955.1 Elusimicrobiota bacterium | reverse complement strand
AACATTCAGTAGCGGATCGTTGGTCAATGCAAAAAAATTCTAGAACTCTTTTGCGTCAATTGCAAATCGATGCGCCCTCACCCCAACCCTCTCCCACCTCCGGCGGACGAGGGAGATCATGGGGGAACACTAAAGAGACTCTAAATTGCCTGCTCCTGAAATGAGTTCGGTGCCGCGCCAGAAATGACGCAGCAGGGGGCCGACCGCCATTTGATTCAGACGACCCGAAACCTGAGCGTTGTGGGCGGCCGCGCCTGTCCCAAATTGCCCTGTGGCTTGCAATGCCATTCCGTCGACGGTTAAATTGCTTTCTTGGAGCTCAAGCATCTGGGGATGCAGCGACGCCCGGACGGTGCCCGCATTAATCCGCAATCGCTCATAACCGTAAGGAGTGGGATCGCCGGCGGCGTCGAGGGCGGCCTTGGGGGCTTGCAGTGCAAAAATCTCAAGCACCTGCCTGACCGTGACCGAACTGGCCACGATGTCCAGTGCCGAGTCCGGTGATTTCCAGGGCTTCGACCAAGAAACGTCGAGCCCACCCGATTCCTCGCTCAGCGCGAGTGCGTTCACAGCCATCGCTTGAGGGTCGACTTCCAAAGTCCAATGGGGAAGGCGAAAAGCCGTGTCTTTCCAGGTAAAGTTTTCTCCGCGCGCGGAGCAACGTAAGCCAGGGGTCCCCCAAGCTTGCGCGAAAAACGCCGTCACCGTTCCTGGGCCCTCTAAAGGGTCGACCCAGCGCTGGCGGTAAAGCCTTCGAACGAGGGGAGCCTCGTAGTTCCGCAACCGGACGCTAGCGTTCCAACCTTTTCCCGACGAATGGGCCTCCACAGACAGGGCCATTGAAGATGTCGCACCGGTCGTCAATTCAGCCTGCAAATGCGACGGTTCGTAGACAGCTTGGATGCGCAACGTTCGGTTGGGCAAACGCGCCCACTGGAAACGCGGCGCGGAAATATGGAGCCGCAATGCGGGATGAATTTGCGCCTTTATCGTCAGCGCGGTGCTGCCATCGAGCCACGAGTCTTGGGCTCCGGGAAAATAGGGCCGAAGCATCTTGTCGAGTTTAACATCGCTGAGTGTGGCCTGCACCGGCATCGGTTGGGCCGCGTCATAATGAAGGGTCAGTAGGCTGTGCGGTCCGGCGCTGGGGACGCGTGCCGTCAACTGCGCGGTTTGCTCGGCCGACTGGTAAGTTCCGGAGAGCTGTTCCGCGGTCCAGCGTGCCATCGGACGACGCGTATGGTCCCAAACTTCTAAACTGCCTTTGCGAAGCTCCCACAAGAGCGAGGAGTTACTCGACTTTGTTTGAGGCGGCGGGGGAATTAGCCAAACCCATTGATTTTCCCCGGACGACGTCGGTTCCCGGTGAATGATCACGCGTGGCGCGATCAAACGAATGGTACGCACGACTAGTCGGCGCTGCCGCAAACTGTCCCAGGAAAGCGACAACTGGACGACGCGAACCGACGCCAACAGGCGGGGACCGGCATTATCCAGGAAGACCACGTGATCAACCACCAAGCCTGGTTGCGGAACAATTTGCGCGCGAACGTTGCCGATGAGCACGGAACATTGCGTCGCATGCGTTAGATAGTCAACAATTTGTGGACGATAGGCGCTAAGGTTTAGGAATTGGGGGAGATACCAAATCACGAGCGAGGTCAAGAGCGCCACGACCAAAAACATGCTCCAAGCGGTGATACGAAAAAAAGATTCGAGACGCGGTCGTCGCACGGGGGGAGGCGAAGCGCTTAGTCCGCTTTGGTATAGCTGAGATACAAGGGTTGACCCTGCCGCAGAATGTCGAGGACAACCCCCTCACTCAATCGAACCTTCGCCGTGGCGGCGGAGAATGTTTCGAGGGAGGGCGTCGGCATTTGATTGACCGCGCGAATGATGTCCCCCGGCATGAGACCGATGTCCTCGCCGGCTTTCGTTGAATCGACGTCGGTGACCATAACGCCTTCGGCATCCTCCGGTTGGTGAGCATTCTCGACAATCTCCGGCGTCAGCGGAACGACATGCAACCCAAGCCAATCCTTATGACCGCCTTTTTCGACGGGCGAGGAGTCGGACGGGGCGGCTTTCTCGCCGCCCGTGTCGGCTGATTCTGGGCGTTCGCCCAAGACGAGTGTTAAAGTCATTTTCTTTTTGTCTCGGATAATATCCAGGCGAATCGTTTTCTTGGGCGTGGTCCTGGCCACGAGCGCTTGTAACTTGTCCGATGTCTCAACGGGAGTGCCATCGAAAGTTCGAATCACGTCTCCGCGGCGGAGCCCGGCTTTGTCCGACGGAGATTTTTTCATGACGTTATTAACGAGCGCCCCGTGCGTATCCGGAAGAGCGAATGCCTTGATCATCGCCGGGGTAATTTCATGCGCGAGTTCGACGCCCAGCCACCCGCGAACGACATGGCCGTGCTCGACCAAATCGCCCAGGATCGCTTTCGCCTGATTAATGGGAACGGCAAAACCGATGCCCGCGAAAACCCCGGTCGGCGCATAAATCGCCGTATTAATGCCAACCACCTCGCCACGAATATTCAGCAGGGGTCCGCCGGAATTGCCGCGATTGATGGCCGCGTCGGTTTGAATGAGGTTGCGATATTCTTTGTCTTCAATGACGAGCGACTGACGCGCCGCCGAGATGACCCCGACGGTAAAAGTCTGCGCCAAATTAAACGGCGAACCGATGGCAATCGCCCAGTCGCCCACGCGCACCTTATCCGAATCGCCGAGCGCCACAAAAGGCAACTTATGACCAGCGCGAATGCGCACCACCGCGATGTCCGTGCGCGCATCTTTGCCGACGACGCGGCCAGTATAGTCGGTCTTTACGCCGTCCTGATCGTAGAGCAGGACTTTAATTTGATCGGCATCGCGAACGACATGCTCGTTCGTCAACACGAGGCCGTTGGGATCGATGATCACCCCCGATCCGACGCCTTCCATTTTGAAGGGCCGCGGCGAGCTTCCCGGCACGCGGCCTTCCGACGGATTTTCATCGCTCCCTCCGTTGCCCCCGAAATATTGGTTAAAAAATTGCTCCATCGGATCGCCGAAGAAAAACTGCGGATTGCTGCGGGTCATTTTTTCGAAATGCACCGTCGAAATGCTGACGACGGCCGGTTTGACCAGGTCCGCCACTTGCGAGAACGACTGTTGGAGGTTCAAGACTTCGGGATGCACATCCGCTTTGGGCGCATTTGCCGCGACTTGAAAGGAAGCCAGGCGCATACCCGGCAGCCGCGGAAGCGGCCCTTCCCAGACGAGACGACCGGAAGAAATGGCCCAGACTAAAACCAATACAAACGCCGCCAACAGGCGGCGGGTCAAGCGCGATGGATCGGAAATTAATTTCATATCAATACGTGCGGCGGAGCCGCGCGAACGGCACATCGCCGCGTTGTCCACTTTCAATTTCCTGCAGCAACGCGGCTTGGGGCGTCTCGGCGGGATCGAGCAAATCGTAAACCGGCGCTTGGGCCCGATCTCCCGAGGCCATCGATAAAGGCCGCGGCTCGGTCTGCGGTGTCGTCGGATTTAATGCCATGACGAGAACCTGGTAACCCCAGCGCCTCGGATTGCCGCGCAAAATAGATCTCGGAATCGAAATCGATGGCTGACCGTTCTGCATCACTACAGCAAACGAATCAACAAACGTATAAGTTCCTCCATTTTGGGTACGGTAGAGTTGCGCGCGGCCTCGGGTAAAGCTTAGCGCATATTCCCAAGCGTCGGTCACGGAGGCGGCGAGATTGCGCCCGGGGAGAAAATTAAGCGTCCCGGCATTGGCCGAACCGTTGAGGTCGATGTAAATATCGATCAGCGGAGTAATCGAGGACCCTGACCCTTCCACTATAGCGCTGGCCAAGGTAATTTTAAAATCGACCGATATCGAAGAGGCCATAACCTCGAACGCTCGGAGATCGAGGACGCCAGAGTTGTGCATACCCGGAGGCAAGGCCAAATGCCCGTCCCCATGCGCATCCCCGACCGGATCGGTGAACAGTAAATGTTCGCGACCGTCCGGCAACACGTCGGCCGTGGAGGATGCCGAAGAAGACATTACGGCGGTAGACTCCGCAGCGGTGCTGGCGGAGAATAGAGCATCGGGCGGTGGCTCGTTCATCAATCGGTAAATGCTCGTCAGCGTGGCTTGAAATTCATGAAGACGATCTTCGGTTTGGGCGGGGGCGAGCATTTCGTTGCCCATCGCCGCGAAGAAGGCGGAATTTTCTGCGGTGTAAACGTTTTCGAAGGCAACGTCCAGCCGCGGCACCGACGCGCGGCCGGAATTTTTATAGCTTTCCAGCGTTTCACGGGTGGTGCGTAGCCAATTCCAAGCGGCGTTTTTCGCCGGGGAGCCGATCCAAGGGCTCCAATCGGCGGTGGTCCATGTCCGGCGTTTCCATCCCGGAGGGGGGGGTAAGGGGGTGGCGGTGGCCATACCGGCATCTGAAGGCAGAATGGTCTGAGCGCCATCCGACTCCAAATCTTTTGCCCACAATTCGACGGTCGCCCAGGTGACGCGTTTCATTGAGCGCTCGTCCCATACACGCACGTGAAGTTTTCCACTGCCGGCCGCCGCGGCGCCATCCCAAATCGTAATCGAACGCGAGGAATAAGGGAGGTCGCTCGAAGGCGCCTGGAAAGCGCCGATTAGCCAATTGAACCCAAGATGGTCGAAGAGCGAGAGCAGGGCGGGACTGGCCGCCCCGTACGGTAAGACGATGCCGCGAGGGAGCGCGTGCCAGGCATGGTAAAAATCGGCTTTGGCGCGGGCGACGATTTGGATCACGTCATCGGGATAGGAGAAAGACGGATCCGGGAGGGCGCTGTCCGGCCCGAGTGCGTCGCGCGCTACGTTTGTATCGATCAAAAGCGGCAGAAACGGGGCGTTTGGCAGTTGCAACGCGAGCTCTAGGCGTCCGCTTTTTTGGAGCGACATCAGCTGCGACTTGAGCGGCGAGTCTGCCGCAAAACTTTTGAATCGCGGCGAGATCGCCAGGACCGCACGTAAGGTGCGATGCCGGTTCAGCAATTGGATCCACCCGGCCGCATTTTCATCCGTGGTGGGAACGAGAACCAACATCACTGAGGCGCCGCTTCCAGCGGTTGAAACAGCCGGCGGCGTGGGTGGCGGGGACAGGGCACCTGGGCCACCTGGTTTTGTCGCACAGGCTGTCAGCCAAAGGCCAAGGCCGGCCGCCAAAAAAGCCGTGAAGATCCATCGTTGCGTCCAAATCATCTTCCGTATTATATCCGATCGCGCGACGAGCCCAGCGGAATCGACCGGTCGGCAGACCCCGACCAATTCGGGGTATAATGGCTCTTCGATGCCGAAAAAAGGAGTATTCATCACGTTTGAAGGGCCGGAGGGCAGTGGTAAATCAACTCATCTCGCGCTCTTGGCCGAACACCTCCGAGAAACCGGCGCAAGGATAAACGTGACTCGTCAACCCGGTGGAACTCCACTCGCCACGGCGCTGCGCTCGATCTTGCTGGGTACGGCCGACCGGCTTTCCCCGCTCGCCGAACTCTTCCTCTACGAAGCCGACCGCGCGCAACATGTCGAAGACGTTTTGCGGCCGGCGCTGAACAGAGGCGAGGTCGTGCTTTGCGATCGCTATACGGATTCAACCTTGGCTTATCAAGGTTTTGGGCGAGGTCTCAATTTAAAGATGATTCAAACGTTCAACCGCATCGCGACCGAGGGACTAATGCCCAATCTGACGATCTTGATCGATGTGTCCGTCGAGCGAGGGTTAAGGCAGGCGGCGCAACGCAATAACGGCCATGACCGTCTGGAACGGGCAGGCTTGGCTTTCCATCGGCGGGTGCGCGCCGGCTTTTTAACCTTGGCCAAACGCGAACCTCGACGGTTCCGCTTGATCCGCCAGCAGCCCGCCTTGGAAGAGACGCAAAAGCTTGTTCGCCAAGCGGTGCAGCAAGCGTTGTTCACG
>JBBQYF010000187.1:0-5988 GCA_038208955.1 Elusimicrobiota bacterium | reverse complement strand
CAGTCCTAAGAGAACATCAAAGATCCCTCCGTGATCTGGCGTCATCACCATGGCGGTTCGCAGGGCGATTTTCCGAGTGTTCGGAGTTGCCGCTAAAGCGAGCTCGCGTTCCCATGCTTGAGCGATCTGAATGCTGGCGCTCCAATATTTGGGTACGTCAGGTTCATTCCCACCAATTACACCGGACTGTTCATCATTCGCAGATCCAAAGGTGTGTGCATAGATCGTGGCCGTACTCATCTGCAGCCACAGCTTGGGCGGACGCTTGGCGGCAGCAATCGCTTGACCTATAGCACGCGTGGAGTCTACGCGGGAAGACCTCATTTGCTTCAAGTTTTCTGAGGTGTAGCGGCAATTTACGCTGCGCCCTGCTAAATTGATGACGACGTCCGCACCATCGATTTCTGCAGCCCAAGGCCCCAGCGTTTTTCCATCCCAGGACACCGTGCGAGTTTGGGGGCTTTTATGCCGCGATAGCAGCAGAACGTCTTCGCTCGCAAACGCGCGCGCCAAGAGCGTCCCTAATTGTCCTGAACCACCGGCAATAACTATTTTCATAACATCACTTCCGCTAAAGATTTTCGATCACGCCTGCGCCACTGATGCAATTCGACGGGCTGCAATATACTTATTTGGGCTTTTAAAAATGTCTTTTGACTTCATTCGCATAGGATGCACCTAATGTCTGCTTATTTTCATGAATCCACTGACTGAGGCATGTCTTGCCAAGTGGTATTTCTTTTGAAACCAAAAGATTATCCATGAGCCCTTGAATTTCTTCTTCGGTCAAAATTACGTCCCCTAAAAACTTGCCCATGATCGAGGTGAGCCAATAGGTCGGCTTGGATGGAAGGTGAATGAGGTGAATATTCTTTTTCAGTTCTTTAGCGATCAAGCGAATAAGCTCATTGAAAGAATAGGCCTCTGGTCCAACAGCATCTCGAATTTCATTCTCATTTCTCGTGCTTGCGCTTACCAAGGCATCGGCAAAATCTTCCACATAGATGGGTTGTATTTTGTAATTACCATCGCCCGGCACGGCGAATACCGGGGAATGCCGAACCATCCAAGCGATGTTGTTAATGAGGATGTCTTCTTTTCCGAAGATGACGGTAGGTCTCATGATGGCGTGAGAAATTCCTGTTCCGATGAGAGCTTCTTCAACAAAAGCTTTCCCGGAATAATAAGCAAGCGCAGAGGACTTGGAAGGATTAGCGATGCTGACATGAACGATGCGTCTCACTCCAGCCTGTTTGGCTGCTTGGAAAAGGATCTTGGAGTTCTCTACGGCTTTCTCAAAGGTAAGACCTGCAAAGGGATAGCGAACCCAATAGGTGCTATAAAGAGTGTTAGTTCCTCGTAATGTTTCGATTAGACGCTGTGGATGGTCAAAGTCATAGCTGAAAGCCTTCACACGGTCTCCAAAAGGATTTGTCCGATTCGGATGATTGGTTAAAGTGCGAACCATTCGCCCGCCCTGTAGCAACCTTTCCGTAATATATTTTCCGGTATAACTAAATGCTCCGGTTACTACGTCTCCTGACTGGGTCATGACACTTCTCCCTTTGATTGCATAGCAGGCTTATCCAAAAGAGCCGTAAAGGACTCCAAGAGTTCCAACGCAATCTTTCGCAGAGGTCCCAATAAAGGTAAGCCAAACAAGCGTACGCCGATGATCAGGAACTTCAAGCTTTTATCAAGCAGCTCCCGGGTTTTTGCTTGTCCGTCAGATTTGTCATAAAACCAAAAAAGAATGATGCCCATCTGATAAAACCACAACAATCGGGGCAAATGGTCTTGAAGCCGTTTGTCTACTTTGGTGTCTGAGCCTTGGATTGCCATTTTGATATGGGTGATGCTGCCTTCTCGGATATCGCGAGTGGTATCACTGAAAGGTGAAATAGCGCTTCCAGGGTCATTTGCATTTCGGAAAACTCCCGCCAGAAAATGCCGATGTGCTTGAAGTTGATCAAGCTTATGGGTGATGAGTAGTTTGAGGCGTTCTTGAAGATTTTTGTTTGCTTCAAACCGCGTACTCTGGACAAAGGCCTGGTCGCCTGCGTGTAGTTCTCGATAAAAGCGCAACACAATCTCATCTTTCGAGCCGAAGTAATAATAGGCAGCCCCTGTCGCAACATTCGCTTTATCAGCTATTTGGCGCATGGTCGTCTGGTCATATCCCTGAGCGCGAAAGAGCTCCATGGCGCTTTCGTAAATATGTTCACGAGTCTGATCGGACTTTATGCTTTTACTTCCTTTCAAGCGTGGGCTCATGGCCGACCTCCGAAATGACATGCTGGCGACGGAACAAACTCCAGCAACAAGTAGGCTGGCTTCCGGAGCATCCATTGCCATGTGCAAAGTTCGCAGCAAACATCATAGAGAACGTCGAGCTTCTTCACGTTATGTCTCCTTAGATCTCCGAAGCAGTGCTCAGTCGTTCCGTGGGAGCAACTGGCGGCCTTGCATTTTCTTGTAAACCTTTTCTCCGCAAGCTGGAAAATACAGCCAGGTTAAAGAAATGCATTGCACCTAAGACGAGAAGCACCATTCCGATTTTCGAGCTCAGGGCTTCAATGCTGTTGGATAGGGTTCGCGGATAGATACCCATTTTTAGCATGAGTGAAACATACCCAAAGTTAATAAGGTAGAAGCCGACAACCAGCAGGTGGTTTACGGAATCAGCCAACTCCTTATTACCCGCGAATGCCTCAATGAGGAACTGACGGCCATTTGCATGGAGGGTCTTAGCAACCCAAACGGTCAAACAGATGCTGATGCATAAATAAGCGATATAAGTCGGAACGATAAACAGCGATTCGGTGATCATGACAGCCTCCTGAGATATATTTGAACGTGTTCAATAATATATTAACAGGAAGACGCTCACTTGTCAAGACACAGAAAATAGGAGGCTATTTTTAGATCCGAACCTCGTGTCTTGTTTTAACAAGCGATTCGAGTTAGGCGTAACAACGCAGGGTCCACACCCTTTCCGCGATTGAGGGTAGTCAGCGGGGACACAGCAAAGCCGTCTGCGAGACGTTTGATGAAATCGAGACGGTCCGTATCCGCGCGAAAGATCGCGCTGCGCGCCACTCCGCGCACAATGACGTGATAAAGTTGACCCGGCAGATCGATCCGAGCTTGACGTGGCACACTCTTTAGAGTGCAGAGCATCCGTTTTATTCACGACTTACCGAGTTATAGCGGACCGTCCCGTAGCCTACTATTTGTCGTTATTGGCCAGAGTGAGTTGTATAACCAATCAGCGGCTTACGTGCCTTTGACCATCTTGAATTGAATGCATTTCAGGCGCCGCAGCAAAGATTGAGTGAAAGGATCTACGCACGAGGAGCGGACGCGCGACTTGGGCTAAAGTTGAAAGCCTAGGCCGGTTTCCACGTAGGTCGAGCCTTTGATGTATTCTCCGGGGATCCAACCTGTATTCTTGCGACCGGCTTTCAAGGTGAGAATAAATTCTTTGGGGTTACTAGGATCGCCAAAGTTTCGCAACGGGACTCGGAAGCTGACGCCATAATGATAAACATGGTGCAGAACGCCGACTTCCGCGGCGGACAAAGGTGACTGGTCGATGATTCGACTCACCATCGGTTGTTTGTAAAGTTCGCCATAAATACCGGCCGTTACGCCTTTCCACAACGGAATGTTGCTGAGATCCAGGCCGCCACCCAGCCGCCGCTCGTACCGGTTGTCCCCGCGGGTCCAAAACGCGTTCGTCAGCGTCTGTTTGTAACGGAAATAATTGTCCTGAATGTACTCGATGCCGAAAGGAGAAAGATCGATCCGCAAGCCCGGCAGATAGGCAACGCCTGTATTAAGTAGAGGAATCATCGGGACACGTGATTGATTCTGGGCATGTCCGATATAATCGGCTCCATAACGATACGTCGTTACCAGAAACACCGGATCGATAAATTGCAGGTGATTCGCGCTTTTTAGGTCGGAGAGTTTCAAGCGGTAATCGTTGACATTGGCGACGCCGTAACGGCCGGTATTGAGATCCTGCAAATAATTGCTGTAGTCCGTCGCACTCCCCTCGCCGCCTGCGCATTGGAATGGAGGCGCTCCCCCACTTAAGCGCGCGGTGGCGCAGACCTGATCGACATCTTTCCATTCCGTCTGCAGAATCGAGAAGCGGGCGAAGATCAAATGTTCCATTTGTGTGGCATTCACTTGCTCTGCGGCCATGATGTTTTTGCCGGCGACATAGGCAAATTGGTTGCGCATTTCCCACAGGGTACTGTTTGTCAGGGTGCTAAGATCCGCGGCGTTACTGTTGGTAATGCTTTCAGTAGGCGAATCCAATTCCCGGCCGCCAAAATAAACCGGGAGAATTTGCGTGAAGCGTTTGCTGACGAAGCGATAACTCCCGGGATAGTCCCGGGAAAGCTCTCGAGAGCGAGCATCATGCCCCATGGCATGGTCAAAATTCTGCGGGCCGGTGTAAAGCGCCAAATCGAGCATTGTGCTGGCAAAGCGCATCGCTATCCCGCGCACACCTCCTGTTTCTGTGTGGAAGCGCCAGTTGTCGACGTACTTGTCTTCGAGATAATGTTTTCCGCGCTGCACGCCGCGGTACGGCAGGTCGAAGTTGGTGACGCCCCAATGATTGATGCCCCAGTAATCCGGGTGGGTGGGTTCCATCGAAATAACCCAGTCCTCTCGCAGGAACGGCTCGCCGTGGATCGTAGCGCTCCCAGCGCTTACAACGATGAAACCCATAACGAAAGAGAGCTGCGTTATCTTAATCATGTGAGAGGGTAACGGGATTGCATTACCTCGTCAATGAGTAACAACTCGGGGTCACACTCTTTCCGCGATTGAGGGTAGTCAACTGGGACACAGCAAAGTATTGTTACCAGCTATGGCCCAATTGACCTTCTAAAATGCTTGAAAGGGTGTGACCCCTAGCCTATTAAAAAGCAGAAGTTCAATGGCGAGCAGGACCGGCGGAGACGGGGCTTCCGAAAGTGGCCGCCATGCCTGCCGCGGCGCCAGCGGCGAGCAGCGTCTTACACTCATCCGCCGTCGTCGGCAGCAATTGTCCGATGAGAGACCCCAACGCGCCACCGGTAGCGATGATCGGAACCTCGGCGCCGAACGGTCCGCCCTTGCCGATGGAGATCGCGGCGGAAATCGACTTAAGCAGAGTTAAAATCCGCGGCACACGGCTTTCGTTCGTCAGAACCTGCTCCATTGCCTCGGGAATTCCATGGCCGCGAATGCCCACGGAGCCATACCGCGCCAAGAGGCCGACCAGCAGGCCCCCGATCACTGGGACGGCGATGACCCACATCCCCAGATGATTTCCGGCGGGTGAAGAAAAAGCGGTGCTCCAACGGCCGTAAAAAGAAAGATTCGTAATGAGGCCGATAAGGCGAATAAGCCCCTGGGCGATGAATCCCGCGCAGACGGCGACAAAAATCGACAGCGCCGTAATGGTCAAAATGCGCTTGTCCAGCAAAAGAGGTCCGCGATGTAAAGACTCTGATTCAATACTTTTCAAGATGTTCCTATTTTATCAAGCCTGTGTGCCAACGCACGAAAGCCATTTGCTATTAACCGAGCCGGGGCGGTCAGTTGATATCGGGCGATCGCGTTACGGGGATGGCGGTTCGGCAAAGAAGTCGATAAAAAAAAGCACCCGGCCTAAGGGCTCAACACTGTGCGGCACTTCTGGAATAACAACGCCCGGATTGCGCGGCGTTAGTACGTCATCCCTGCAAAGGGCGGGCACCTGATAACGCAAGCGGCCTTCTTCAACCATGATGCAGGCCCAAATCCCGGTGCGGGTAAAATGTTCTTTTCGAAGGGCTTTCGGCAGCGTGTCTTGCGTGAATATCTCTGTGCGCTTGTAGGGAACGAAGTGTGGTGGCAGCTCAAAAGCGTCGCAACGCACGCAATTCAGAAAACTCCCTAGCCGCATTGTGCGTCCTTCCTCGCTCAGAACCCACGGACGGGATT
>JBBQYF010000186.1:0-6074 GCA_038208955.1 Elusimicrobiota bacterium | reverse complement strand
ACTGACGACACCTGGTTTTTCAGACCAGTGCTCACCCGCCACCTATACTTCGTTCGAGCGGGGCCATCGGTCCAGAGACGCATCGGAACGATGGTACCACTGAGCTATTTCGAGGTTCTCGCGAAAAATGGTGCCGAGGGTCAGGATTGAACTGACGACACCTGGTTTTTCAGACCAGTGCTCACCCGCCACCTATACTTCGTTCGAGCGGGGCCATCGGTCCAGAGACGCATCGGACCGATGGTACCAGTGAGCTATTCGAGGTTCTCGCGAAAAATGGTGCCGAGGGTCAGGATTGAACTGACGACACCTGGTTTTTCAGACCAGTGCTCTACCACTGAGCTACCTCGGCGAAAATTGTAAGCACGGGCGGAGACAAGTGCGTGGCTATTCTAACAAAAGGACTTTGTGTTTACGAGTTGAAGTAACGCGACGACAACTTAACTGCTGACTCGCTCGGTAGGGCGGTTGCGTGGGCTTTGGCCGGGTTCTGAATTTCCCCATGGCGGGCTGACCTTATGGTCCCGCAAGGTGATGTCGAGGATGGAGGCATGGATCGAAACGGCCGGCATTCAAATTATTTATGCTGAAAGAAGGTTAGAAATTAGCGAGGTGGCGCATAGGACGCGTTCTTGCTCGCACCGATTTTTAGTAACAGTTGAATCTAAAGAGCCGTTAGTTGCGACTCCTCGCCCTAGATTTATCCTCGATTTTAGGAGGCTTCGCCTAAGAGTTGCGGCGGCGTGGCATGCCGATGGGCGCGCGACCCGGATATTTTGAACAGGTAGTGAATGGCGGTCGAGATTGCCCAGCCGAGAAGCAGGCCCAGAACAGTAATTTCCACGGATCCCACGATGGCGGGGTGGTCGGTAAACGTCGAGGACCGGAGTATCGCGTTAATGAAAGACCCGCCCACGCGCTGGATCGTTTGGCGATAGGAAGGATCGATTAAAATTTTGATCGCCGTGATTACTTGGATCCCGCCCAATCCTATCAACCAGGAACGCTGAAGTTTGAGTCCCCGATGAAGTGCCGCGATCGCCGCGCTCGTCACAGCAATGAAGGGCGCCGCCAAGGCGAGGTGGATGAAGATCGCCCGAGGTATCATGCTGTGAAAGCCCATGGGAACATTCGCAAGTTCAAAGGCGGCATAGATTCGTCCAGAGCGCAAGAAAGGGAGGCGGGCAAAAAGATCCGCTACTTTTCCGAAATAATCGGGCGAATTATTAAATGTAATGGGCAGGGCATCGATGCCTCCGAGAGCGCGCATGAGCGCCTGAGTAATCGGGAACAAAATATAAACAGTCGCCAGGCTCCAGTAGCCGTCCATAAATTTGGCGCCGGCCAGGCCTACGAGTAGCGCATCCAGCCACCCGACCGACCGCCAGCTTTGGGGGTGCTTTAAGGTCCAAACTTTCCACGCCGAACGTAGTGCGGTGGCGGCGACCGCAAGAGCTACTCCACCGGCGATCGGATTTATCATCAGGCTGGAGGATATAAGAACTCCGCCGACAAAACCCAATGTGGGTGTCAAAATCAGGTCCCACCTAATGACCTGACTATTAGTCCTCCACCCCACGAGCCCGATCGTGACCAGACCAGCTAAGGGGGCCCAGACCAAGGGAAGCGGAGCGGAGGCTGCGTCCATATAGCCTGTGCCCAGCAACCATGTAAGGCCGTCCGTCCAGCCGATCGCAAAAATGCCGGCTGTCGCCAATCCCGCCAGCCAATTGGATTTAGGAGCCCGTAGCGCAATTTCTTGTCGGAGAGAATGGAGCGTGCTGGGCCGCTCAGGAGAGCTGGTCTGTGGGGTCGTTCCCGAGGCGGATTTACGAACGAGCGCAACGGCATTACGTTGCCCTTCCCACCTAATATACACATCAAACTCATTTTTAAAGGTCGTCAATTGCGGATCTTCACGCCGCCAGTCGTTCACCAAAGGCCAAAAATCTTCCGCCTCGTCCATCAACGTAATGGATCCCCGTTTAAGTTTTCGGAAAAAAGCAAGCAAGTCTTTGTTGTGAATGCCGACATGATTGAAGACCAGCATATCGACATCGGTGACCTCAGAGTCCGGCAGGTTCTGAAATCGCTCATGTTTTAATTGGATATTGTTGTGAGCCCGCAGGTTCGGGAGTTTCAAATTTAGGTCATCAATCTGCGACATTTTCCACTCGGTATCCCTTGACTCAAATGGAATCATGGAATCACCCTCCCAGGTTCTCTTAAGTGTTTGATAAACACCGAGATCAGCTTCCACAGCTCGCACCATCAGGGAAATGCCTGGTTTGGCTCCCGCGCGTTTCTCAGCCCACTGAGCCCAACGGAAGAGAATAGACCACAACTCCTTTCCATAGCTGCCCGCGCCGATGATCAATACATGGGCCAAAGAGCGACCTTGATCACTCCATTGTCCGAACACATGGGTCATGAGCTCAAGTTGCTCCGGATGTCGAAAGACAATACTGGTTAGTAATCCTTCGGTCGGTATGTTTATCGGCCTTGGCGAGGTGGATGCCCGGCTTGGATCGATGGGTAGCCAGCCATGCTCGGTGAGATCCAACTTGTAGCGATCAGAGGACGGAGGACTTTGTAGGGCCAGGCTTTGCCGGCGGGGGTTGGTTTGGCGTATGCCAAAACAGGTCCGTAAACACTGGCAAGTTTTTATTTTTGCCCAGGCGCCTAAGGCCGGTGTAAAAACGGTTTGTCGGTTTTCGAGAGCTTCTCGAATAAAGTCCGATGCATAAGCGCTGTTGTCCCCCTGAGTTTTTGTCATTTCTGGGGAAAAAATGTAAGAAGCAAACGAAGTCCCCGCGACGAGATTTGGGATTAGAAAAAAAACCATCCATCGAATTAGGGATTTGGGCATAAACATTCTCGAACGCGCGGCAGACGCCTTTCGACAATAATCTATTGTAGGGGATGTAGCGGAACGGATAAATGGAGAGAAAGGCTAATTGGAAACGTCCATTAGACCTATATATTTTGGAAAAAAAAGAGATACCAAAAGAATTCTCCTCGTCGCAAACAGAGAGAACCGGCGGATAGGCAAACAATGCCACGATCGGTTGGCCGGACAGCGGGGAGTCCGCTGGTGACTTTTTTAGCGGAGTCGTCAGTAGGGCATGTATTCCAACCGTAAGCGACCATTTGTTCATTTTCCTGCAACATGCCTTCGTTAAACTACTGTTAAGGCGGCGCGCCCCCTTGTCATTTTCTGATTGTCCCCCCTGTTTGCTGATCGATCCCGCCCAACCCCCCGCGCGGTGTCATAGCCGCCTACGCCGCCTAGACCTAAAACCCGCGGACGTTGGCCTCGCACAGACTAAGGCGAAAGGCTGAGCAACCTTCACAACTCTGGCGTGAATCGCATTCGGAGTCCCTAGAATGGCATCACTGTTGTCGGATCGACGGTGGTTGCAGCCATGCGATTTTCATAATCGAGGATCGGAGGTCATTTCATGATCGCCAATTTTCCTCGGATTTTGTTTCCTTGTCCGTCCGTAATCAGGTAGACGTAAATACCGCTGGCGACTTTGTTTTTGGAGTCGTTAGTCAGGTCCCAGATGGCGGTACTTTGGGCTGATGGTTGCGGGCTGATTGTTTTGACAAGATGACTCGAAACCGTAAAGAGTTTGATCGTGGCTCCCAAAGGGAGCCGGTCAAAGGTCACGGCTTTGGCGGCATGCTTGTCCTCCCGCCAGGGATTAGGATAGACGCGTACCGCGCTCAGATCGCTTCCCACTAACGTGATATCTTTTGAAACCGTTTTGGAAATCCGGCCATTGGCATTATCGACCGCATAAACACTTAACGTATAGGGACCCGGGCTTAGGCTCCAGACACCTAGACCCAAGCTTGGGCTGCTGGTTTTCTGACTGGCCGAATCTGCCGTCGCTGCCGTTGATTGGGGTGGGTAGCTCTGTGCTTGAGCAGTCACCCGCGTGGCGACCGTCCATACGAAGCTGACATTGGAATAAGCCGAGGCATTGCCGATCGATAAAGTTCCATTCAACGGCACAACAGGCGGCCAGTCACTTAGGACCGGGTCCGGAAGGGGAGCCGTTATTCCAGGGTCGCCCGGCGCAAGCGGAGAATTAACGGTTAAGTACACGGTGACTTGCGCTCCTGTATTGGCAGCCGCTGGATCGACAAACGTAATAGTGCCGGTATACGTCCCCGGCGATAACCCTGTCAAGTCGACCGCCACCGACAACGGATTGCTACCCCCAGACGTGACTTGACCCGATGGCGGCGATTGCATCAGCCACGTTTGATTGGGCGTCGCCATCCAGCTCAACGTCGACCCCCCCCACCGTTATTGGAAAGGATTACTGTCTGGTTGGTTGGGTTGGGTTCACCGGAGATTCCGCTAAAAGAAAGCGTTGTCTTATCGAAAGAAAAAACCGGCGCAGCGGTCTGCCGGGGAGCGCGGAATACAAATGCGCCTCGTTCCCACCCACTTCCATAATTTTTTTGATCCGCTGGAGAACTTGCGTACGGGAAGGTCGTAGCGCTAGGATCGAGGGCCAAGTTGAAAGGAGATCCGAGATTGAACCCGCTATCGATCCCGGGAGAACTAGCCTGCAGTTTCACATCATTGGGGCCAGTAGGGCCGGCCTGGATAAAAAGAGGATTCGTTGTTTGATCATGGACCCCGGCCGCGGCGCTGAGCTGATTGACGCCGGAATTGAAAAAGAGATTGTAATCTTCAACCGCGCTTGATCCGCCAGGGATGTCGACCGCAATCGCATGGTCATGGTCCGAATGGAAAATATTGTTTTTGATCGTGGCGGTAGTACCCGAGTAGACGGCCACGCCGATGGGAACATTGTAAATGGTGTTGTTGTAAATCAGGCTGCCCGTATCGACGGAAGACCAGTGGAAAGCGGCGGCGCCCAAGGCCATTGGGCCGATGACAATATTGTTGTAGAGCACCGACCCCGGAGCAAAGACAGCGCTAAAGCCATTGACAGTCTGTGGTACCCCGATGATCACGTTTCGGTAGATCACGCATCCCGACATGGTTTGTTGCTGATTGTTCCCGGTCAATTCCAATGCTTCGCCATCGCCTCCGGATAAAGGCACGGTTGCCCTCATTTCATTGTCAAAGATCCGGCATCCGGAAACCCCGCGCGTATTGGCTTTGATGCCAATGCCTTGTTCTCCGCCCACAATAAGATTTCCATTGACTTGGGCATTGTTTACGTCTTCCACGATGATGCCGGCTGGATGGTGGTTTTGTGTCGCATCGACGGATGTGAGATCCACCGTATTGCCGCTGACCTGCAGAGAATCGACAGCCGAGATGACCGTTAGAAAATTGCCGATCATCACGAACCCGGGATCGGTCGAATAGGTATTGCTGCTCACGACATTCAAAGGGGAAACACCCGTGATGCTGATGGCATTGACGGCGGCATTTTTCAAACTGTTTTGTTGAATGGTGATACGGCTGCTGTCCTGGATGGTAATGAGGTTACCGGGACTGTTGGATAAGGCCAGATTGGTGATGACGATATCTGATTTCGACAAGACGTTAATTAACGGTCCCAAACTTCCCTGTCCATCAATCAGGGGGCTCGCCCCGCTGCCATAGGCTCCGAACAAAATGGGATTTCCTTGCGACCCCGAAGAGGGCGGCGTCAGGGCTTCATGCCAAGTTCCGCCCCGTGCCAATAACACTTTATCCCCCGGCAAAAAACTTGAACTATTGACCTTGGCAAGCGTTTTCCACGCTTGCACAGGACTTTTCCCGTCTCCTAAATCATCCGGGCGGCTTGAATCGACGTAATACGGCTGAGCCGGATTGACAGCATCGTAAAGCGCTGCTGATAATGGACAGCGGAGATCCCCGGTTTGGTTCGCTAAGAATTCGTAATCCAAAGCAAATGTCATATAGCCGCCAAATCCTTGCGTATTCGCCCACTTGACGGTTTCCTGTATGGAACGGACACCGTTATAGCTAACAAATTCAGTGAGTGGAACAATACTCAGATAGTCCGCCGCATAAGTGGAGTCCCACATTTTGTACGTGTCCTGCCAGCGGTTCGCGTCGGTTACCAGACTGTTAT
>JBBQYF010000185.1:0-6087 GCA_038208955.1 Elusimicrobiota bacterium | reverse complement strand
TTCTTGGGAATGGGCGTCGGCAACACATAGTCGAACGCGGAAATGCGGTCGGACGCGACCACAAGCAGACGGTCGTCTAAATCGTAAACGTCGCGGACTTTACCCCGGATAAACAGCGGCAACGGCAGGGTCGACAACAATGAACTTACCATCCGGTCCGGACCCTCGTCTATTCCCACTCAATGGTGGCGGGCGGTTTTGACGAAATGTCATAGACCACCCGGTTGATTCCCCGAACCTCATTAATGATACGGCTGGACATGCGGCCGAGCACTTGATAAGGAAGCTGTACCCAATCCGCGGTCATTCCATCGGAGGAGTGAACGGCACGCACGGCAACAACATTTTCATAGGTGCGTTCGTCGCCCATCACGCCAACGGAACTGACGGGTAAAAGCACCGCAAAAGCTTGCCAAATTTGATCGTACAGGCCCGCCGCGCGAATTTCTTCTTCGACGATGGCATCGGCGCGCCGCGTTAATTCAATACGCTCCGGGGTAATCAATCCCAACACGCGAACGGCTAGCCCCGGTCCGGGAAATGGATGACGCTGAAGAATGTCCGCGGGAATTTCCAATTCTTTACCGAGAGCGCGAACCTCGTCCTTAAAGAGATGACGCAGCGGTTCAAGAAGCTTCAAATTCATCCGCTCGGGCAACCCTCCGACGTTATGGTGGGTTTTAATCGTCGCCGAGGGTCCCTTGACGGAGACGCTTTCAATCACGTCTGGATAAAGCGTTCCCTGGACGAGAAAGTCGACAGGGCCAATAGCGGCGGCTTCCTGTTCAAAGACGGCAATGAACTCATTGCCGATGATCTTGCGTTTACGTTCGGGATCCTTTACACCTTCAAGCTTCGATAAAAAGCGTTCGGCTGCATCAACAATTTTGACATCGCCCTTGAAACGTTTTCGGAAGGTTTGTTCGACGCGCTCTTTCTCGCCTTTGCGCAGCAGCCCGTTGTCGACAAATACGCACGTGAGCTGATCGCCGATGGCTCGATCGACGAGGGATGCCGCGACAGACGAATCGACTCCGCCTGACATGGCGCAAAGGACATGCGCTTTGCCCACTTGATCGCGGATTGATTGGACTTGAGCCTGCACAAAGGACTCCATCGTCCATGTCGGCTTTTCTTTGCAGACGTTAAACAAAAAGTTCTTCACGATCTCTGGTCCCGCAGGGGTGTGGTGCACCTCGGGATGAAACTGAACGCCATAAAATTTAGTCTCAAGGTTGGCGATCGCCGCAAAGGGCGAATTGCGCGACGAGGCCAGTCGCACGAAGCCCGTCGGCATTTCGTCCGCCGCGTCCCCGTGACTCATCCAAACCGGAAGCTGCTCGGCGAGTCCGCCAAAAATGCCGTTGGCATGGTCAATGTTGATTTGGGCCGACCCATACTCGCGGTGATCGGCCTTCTTGACGCGGCCGCCGAAATGCTCGGTCATCAGCTGCATGCCGTAACAAATTCCTAGAATCGGCAGGCCCAAATCCCAGATTTTCGCATCAGGCCGCGGTGCGTCCGCCTGATAAACGCTCGAGGGTCCGCCCGACAAAATCAGACCCGATGCCCCGCGTTCTTTGATTTCTTGGAGCGACGCCCGAAAAGGCAGGATTTCGCAATACACATGCGCCTCGCGTACGCGTCTCGCAATCAACTGCGTGTACTGCGATCCAAAGTCGAGAATAATGATCATCGGTTTTGATTGCCTTGGCTCACTTCCCCATCCCCACGCGCTGGGCTTTCTGAAAAATCTTTCCTTCATGCTGAATGGCGGGAGCGATGATCAGTTCGGTGAGTTGGAGCTCTTTAATGTTTTGCGCTCCGACGGTTCCCATGCAAGTGCGGAGAGCACCGACGAGATTCTGCGTGCCATCGTCGGTCCGGGCAGGACCGTACAATATCTCTTCCAACGTCCCGCTCGTTCCGACGTGGATGCGTGTTCCGCGGGGCAGGTTGTGATGAGGCGTCGCCATCCCCCAGTGGTAGCCCCGTCCAGGCGCTTCTTTGGAGCGCGCGAACGCCGATCCCACCATCACCGCATCGGCACCCGAGGCAAAGGCTTTACAGATTTCGCCACCCAAGTTCATGCCACCGTCCGTAATGATCGAAATATACCGGCCACTCTTTTTGAAATAGAAGTCGCGCGCCGCCGCGCAATCCACCGTGGCGGTTACTTGTGGAACGCCGATCCCGAGAACCCCTCGCGACGTACAAGCGGCACCCGGTCCAACACCGACGAGGATTCCGGCGCAACCCGTCTCGAACAGTTCTAGGCAGGCCGCATAGCTAACCGTATTTCCCAGGACAACCGGAATCTTAATGCCGTGAATCAACTTTTTGAGATCGACGGTCTTATATTTGGTGGCAATATGGCGGGCACTGGCCACCGTCGACTGCACGACGAAAAGATCGGCACCTGCCTCTTCGGCAATCCGGGCGAATTTTTCCGCGTTTTGAGGGATGCATGAAACGGCGGCATAGACTTTTCCGGCTTTGATTTCTTTGACCCGCTGGGCGATTAATTTGTCTTTAACGGGTTCTTTATACAGTTTTTGCACGAGCTCGGTCGCGGCTTCGGGCGGTGCGGCGGCAATTTTCTCATAGACCTCTTCGACGTTCTCGTAACGCGAATGAATCCCATCCAAATTCAGAACGGCCAAGCCGCCCATTTTCCCCATCGCAACGGCGAATTTGGCGTCGACAACTCCGTCCATAGCGCTCGCCAAGAAAGGAATTTCTAGTTTTAGGGACCCAATCGTTGTGTTAATCTGGACTTCTTCCGGGTTTACCGTTAAGGCTCCCGGGACCAGCGCAATCTCGTCAAACCCATAGGCACGGCGCGCTTCTCGGTCGCGCCCAACGAAAAACGACATAGATCCTCCTTGTGGTGTGGCTAAACTTTAGGCGGGGTCAGAATTGTTTGCCGCTGATATTTCCCCTGTTTATCAGCGTAAGAGGTCTGGCAGACCTCATCCGATTCTAGAAACAAAATTTGGGCGATCCCCTCGCCGGCATATATTTTCGCCGGCCGACTGGTGGTATTCGTAATGGCAAAGGTTAATGTTCCTTCCCACTCCGGCTCAAGCGGTGCGATCGACGATTGAATCCCACAGCGTGCGTAAGTTGACTTGCCCTGACAAATGACAAGAATGTTGCGCGGAATCCGGAAATATTCGAGCGACTGCGCCAGGGCCATGCCGTTCGGCGGAAGCAGGCACTCATCGCCTTCAAAGTCCACGTATCCGCTTAGATCAAAGTTTTTGGGATCAATAATTCCGGAAGACGCCGTCGCGGGATCTAAAACTTTAAACCGGCGAGCGACCCGGATATCGTAACCGTAGGACGAAACGCCGTAAGAGATCACCGGCCGGGGGCCGGAAGCCGTGTCGATCGATTTCACTTGGCGCGATTCGAACGGTTCAATCATTCCTTTTTCCTCCGCCATGCGGATGATCCAGCGGTCCGATTTAATCATGGGGGGTGTGGAGAAACGTTTTTGAAGGAGCTCCGTTCTTTCGTACTCGACGGCCTCCGCGGCCCGGATGCATCGCCGGCGGCGCTTTGACGGGGGACTTTTTTAGTTTATTCAGTTCTTCTAAAAAAGCGTCCACGTCTTGGAACTGACGGTAGACGGAGGCAAAGCGCACGTAGGCCACAGTGTCCAAGTCGAGCAATTTCTTTAAGACTTTTTCGCCGATCACGCGCGAGGGAACGACCATTACATAATCTTGAAGTTCGTATTCAATTTCCGAGACGACCCGTTCGATGGCGTCGGGGCCAATGGGACGTTTTTCGCAAGCCCGCAAAATTCCCTCGCGAAGTTTTTCACGGCTGAATGGCTCGCGCCGATCGTCGGATTTAATTACCATGAGCGGCACGCTTTCCAACCGTTCATAGGTGGTAAATCGCTTATGGCAGGATTGGCATTCGCGCCGGCGACGAATAATGCTCGCTGCTTCCAGAGGACGCGAATCGAGTACTCGATCCTGTTCATGACCACAATAAGGACATTTCATTCGGGAATTCCCCTCAGGGAGGACCACTACGGGTAGCGACGCGGATACTATAACAACAACATATTGTGGGGTCAAGTCTCAGACGGTCGGGAGGACAGCGGGTCGGTTAGATTAAGCGTTCTTGCGTCTCTTTATCGAAGAGATGGATTTTTTCCATATTGAACATCAATTCGATTTCTTGATTCACTTTGGCTTCGGTGCTCGGTTCGACGCGCGCGACCAAGGTGTTTTTGCCGGTATTGAGATACAAAAGGATTTCACTGCCCATGGGCTCGACGACTTCGACCGTCGACAAAGCGGTTTGACCTTCGACGATTGCATGGCCCGCTAGCACCTTATCGTAAATGTCTTCGGGACGCACCCCCAGCGTCAGGACTTTACCGATGAGCGGGGTCGCCACGGCTTCCATCGACGGCCGCAATTGAAGCGAAAACTTACCTTCGTCAAGCCATAGATGGCCGTCGCGCCGCGCCACTTGAACGTCCATGAAATTCATCGGGGGGCTACCCACAAAGCTGGCGACAAATTTATCGGCGGGTTTATTGTAAATCTCGAGCGGTTTATCGACCTGTTTAATAACGCCGTCCTTCATCACACAAATCCGGTCGCCCATTGTCATCGCCTCGACCTGGTCGTGTGTCACGTAAATCATCGTGGTCTGAAGGCGGTCGTGCAACTTGGAAATTTCCGCGCGCATTTGCACCCGAAGTTTGGCGTCAAGGTTTGAAAGGGGTTCGTCGAAGAGAAACACTTTCGGTTTACGCACGATCGCCCGGCCCACCGCTACGCGTTGCCGTTGCCCGCCGGAGAGTTCCTTGGGCTTGCGTTCCAAGAGATGGGTAATATTCAAAATTTCCGCCGCCTCACGGACGCGGCCGTCGATATCTTTTTTAGGATACTTCCGTAACTTGAGCCCAAAAGCCATATTTTGGTAGGCCGTCATGTGAGGATAGAGGGCGTAATTCTGAAAGACCATGGCGATATCACGGTCTTTGGGAGGGATGTTATTGACGAGGCGGTCGCCAATCCAGACTTCACCGGCGGTAATTTCTTCGAGACCGGCAATCATTCGGAGCGTCGTCGTCTTGCCGCAACCCGAGGGACCGACGAGCACGCAGAACTCGCGATCAACGATCTCCAAATTAATGGCGTTGACGATGACGTTTTCGTTAATCTTTTTCGTGATGCTGCGCAGCAATACTTTTGCCATAAATGGTTACGAGGGCCGAGCGCCGGGCGCCGAGTTTTTCACAAGATTGACTTCCGCTCTAGGTCCCCGGCCTTCCGCGCTGCCTCTCGAATAATAGTCTTGGAGCGACGAGACCGTGTAATGTTCCTGGCGCAAACCGCGAATCGCCGCGAGCGCTGCGCGCGCCGCCGCCAGGGTCGTCACGATCGGTGTATTACGCTGAAGCGCCGCCTGTCGAATCGTAAAGCCTTCCGTCCGCGAACGCTTCGCGGAAGGCGTGTTGATCACAAATACCACGTCACGATTTTTAATCACATCGGCCACGTTCGGACGTCCTTCAGTCAATTTTAAAACGCTCTTCACTTGAAGATGCTGCTGCCGAAAAAAATCAGCGGTCGAGCCGGTCGCAAAAAGGTCAAATCCAAGTTTTGAAAATTCCCGGGCGATCTGGCATCCGGCCGGTTTGTCACGGTCGGTTAAGCTAAAAAGAACACCCCCCGAATTCGGTAACTGCGATCCGGCGGCGGCTTGGGACTTGGCAAAAGCCAGGCTGAAGTCCCGATCAATTCCCATCACCTCGCCCGTCGAGCGCATTTCCGGCCCCAAGACGGCATCGACGCCTGGAAATCGCGACCAAGGCAATACCGCTTCTTTCACCGCCACCCATTGCATATCCGGCCCTTCCTTCAACAATTTAGGCGTCAATAAATCTCTCAGCTTACGGCCGACCATGACGCGGGCGGCAAGCTTAGCCAATGGGACTCCCGTTGCTTTAGAGACAAATGGGACGGTTCGGCTGGCTCTGGGGTTGGCTTCTAAAATATAAATTATTCCTTCCCGCACCGCAAACTGTATGTTCATCAGACCTCGGACTTTAAG
>JBBQYF010000184.1:0-6100 GCA_038208955.1 Elusimicrobiota bacterium | reverse complement strand
CTCTCTCGTTGGGGACCTTTCCCCAACGGAGAGACCAGGCCTAGGGACCATCTCTTCCGAACGAGCCGACGAGAGGACTTGAACCTCCAACCACCTGTTTACAAAACAGGTGCTCTACCAATTGAGCTACGTCGGCGAAATTTTGGACTACCCTCGCCACGCAATGGGCGGGTCGCCAGCCCGGTGGCGAAGAGCTGCGCAGCTAAAAATGGCTCGGCTAGACGACTTTGGGTCGGGGGACTTTTCTAAAGATCTCATGCAACATGATAGCGGTGGCGGCGCCAACATTCAAGGAGGCGACAGGGGTGCGCGCGGGGATTCCGACCAGCCTTGAACAATGTTCCCGGACGAGACGGCGGAGGCCATGGCCTTCGCTGCCTAACACCAGCATCGTTCGCGGCGCGGCTTCGAGCTTCGTGATCGCCTGGCCTTCCATATCGGCGCCCCAGACTTCGAAACCCACTTCTTTCAGCTGATCGATCGATTCGACGAGATTGCGTACGCGAATCATCGAAATATGTTCGACGGCGCCGGATGAAACGCGCCAAGCGGTTTCGCCCACCGGCGCGGTGCGCCAGCGCGGGACGAGCGCCGCCGTCACCCCGAAAAACCCGGCGCTGCGCAAGATGGCGCCGACATTTTGCGGATCTTGAATCTCGTCCAGGGCTACGAGCACGGCCGGCGCGGTTGGGCCGAGCGTCTTGAGAAAATCGTCTAGTTCAAGAAACGTGGTCGCGCTGACCTGCGCGGCCACACCTTGATGATTGCCCCGCAAGGTTAAGCGATCAAGCCGGGCACGGTCGACCCATTCGACGGGCACACCGCGCTCGCGCGCCATCGCCAGGAGCTGTTCAATAATCCCCCCACCGATTCCGTGCATGATCCAGAGTTTGTGCAGGCCGCGCCGACCGGCTTGCAGGACCTCCCAAACAGGACGCCGTCCATAAGCCAAATCTAAGGACGTCGAGCCGGAATCTTCTTGGCGGGGTGCTGGCGTGTGACGCGGGTTCCCGGACTTTTGACCCCAATCACGCTTTTCTGGTTTTCGCGGTCCTTCTGGCCTGTCCGACCTTTCTCGCTTCATGATCCCGCCTTTGGCAGCAACCTGGGTCCTGAGGGGGTGTCCTCGACCACGTATCCTTGTTCAAGAAGCAACTGCCTCAATCGATCGGACTCTTTCCAATCTTTTTTCTGACGGGCGGTTTCGCGCTGCTGAGCCAACTCCGTCACCGCCGCTGGAATCAGAATATCCCCGGTGCGCGGAAATAATTCCAAACCCAAGACGTCCGCCATCGTCCGCAAGTTTCCCAACAATAAGCGTATTCCCGTGGGATCGACGTCTTTGGATAAAAATTGTTTTTCCAATAGTGAGACCAGAAGGTGAACATCCCCGAGCGCGCCGGGGGTATTGATATCGTCGGTTAGCGATTCATGAAACGATTTCAAAATGTCCTCGGCCTCGGTGGACAGCGTGGGAGATTGTTTGCCGGCGGGCGCGGCGTCCGCGCTTTGCTTGCGCAAGACGAAAGTCGCGCGAGCCACCGCGTCTTTCAATTTGGATAACGACTGCCGGCTCTGGTCCAGGAGGTCCTGCGAAAAATCGAGCGGGGACCGGTAATGCACCGATAGAAGCATGTAGCGCACGACCGACGGATGGTACTTGGCGAATATTTCGCTGAGGGTAAAAAAATTACCCGCGGACTTGGACATTTTTTCGCGGTTCAGCGTGACGAACCCGTTATGCATCCAGACCCGGGCGAAGGGCTGTCCCGTAGCGGTTTCCGACTGCGCGATTTCGTTTTCGTGATGCGGGAAAATCAAGTCGAGTCCCCCGCCATGAATATCGATGTTCGTCCCTAAATGTTTAAGCGCCATGACCGAGCATTCAATATGCCAGCCCGGACGGCCGCGGCCCCAAGGCGAATCCCAGGTTGCCTCGGGCGGATCGTCAGGTTTGGATTCTTTCCATAAAGCAAAATCCAAAGCATCCTGTTTTTCTTTATTCACCTCGATCCGCGCACCGGACTGTAAATCGTCCAAGGGGCGCTTGGAGAGTTTTCCGTAATCGGCGTCCTGTCGCACGGAGAAATAAACGTCTCCGCCCAAACGGTAAGCGGCTTTTTTATCGATTAATTTACGGATCAACGCAATAATATCCGGGATATGTTCCGTGACTTTGGGATAGGCATCGGCCCGTTCAACTCCCAAGGCGTCCATCTTGGTAAAGAAATCGTCGATATTGGCTTTGACGAGTTCGGTAATCGTGATGCCGCGTTCGCGAGCGCGAACGATAATTTTGTCGTCCACGTCAGTGAAGTTTTGCACGAAACGAACGGCCAACCCTTGGCTTTTCAGCACGCGCCGCACAACATCAAAAACGACGTAGCAGCGCGCATGGCCTAAATGGCAAACGTCATAAGGCGTGACCCCGCAGACGTACATCCGAACGAGCCCTGCGTCGGGTTCAAATAACTCACGATGCCCGGTTAGGGTGTTATGAAGGTGAACCATCAACCTCTCCGTTTGTCAGCCGATCGTCGCGCCTCGAGTGGGACTTTTTCCCGTCTCTTTGGCTTTTTCTTTGGCGCGTTCGACAAACTTGATAACATGACCACGGCATGAACGGCAATGGCTTCGCCACGTCCAATGGCGTCGAGTCCCTCGTTGGTTTTGCCTTTTACTTGCACGGCGTCCTCTTTAATCTGCAGGAGTCTCGCCATCCGGCGGCGCATCGCCACACGGTACGGCGCAATTTTGGGGCCTTCCGCGATAACGACGGCGTCCACGTTGCCTACGACCCAACCGGCGCTTCGCACTTCGCTCACAACCTTCATCAGCATGGCGGCGCTATCAATATCTTTGAGGGCTGGATCGCCCGGCGGAAAATAGTGCCCAATATCAGGAAGGGCGGCGGCGCCCAAGAGTGCATCAATAACCGCATGCAGCAGAGCGTCTGCGTCGGAATGCCCGTCGAGGCCCTTCGCATAGGGAATTTCCACACCGCCCAGTTTTAGCGCTCGACCCCCGATTAACCGGTGGATATCGTACCCAATGCCAATTCGGGTCATGCCGCGGTCCTTCGCGCTTTCAACACTTGCCGGGCCAGACTGAGATCCATGGGCAACGTCACCTTAAAATTATCGTCTGAAGAAGGGACAAGAGCCACGCGGGCACCAAGACGCTCAACGAGAAAAGCGTCGTCGGTCGCGGGCACTTTCGCGCCTCGTTGGTGTGCTCGCTCGAGCAGGGCACGCCAGAAAATTTGCGGCGTTTGGGCGAGCCATACGTATTCACGCGGGGGGGTTTGCTTAATAAATGCCGTTTTACTGTGGGTGCCAAGTTTAACGGTGTCGCGGCTCCTGACGGCGGCGATCGCCGCCTTATGGCGCCTTGCCGCGCTGAGCGTATCCTTGATAATACCCGGAGTCACGAGCGGACGCACCGCATCATGCACCGCCACCCAGCGAAAAGACGGCGTGAGCGCGGCCAGACCTCGGCGGACAGAATCCGCCCGCGTAGCACCGCCCGCCACAACGCCAAGAATTTTCGGAATGGCCCACCGGCGAATCCGTTGCGTGACGCGAGCGACATCCTCGGCGGGCACGACCACCACTAGTGCATGCACTTGAGACGTCCGCTCAAATGCCCTGAGCGACCACCAGAGGATGGGGTAGCGCTCGAGCGTCAAATACTGTTTGCGAATCTTGCCGCCAAAACGCTTTCCCTGGCCGCCAGCCACGATGATCGCGGCGACGTCCTTTGTCATTCCCTATCTTTGAGCTTCGTAAAAATCATTCGACCCGCGGAAGTCTGCAAAACAGAGGTCACCATCACGTCGACTTTTTTGCCGACCAGGCGTCTTCCGTCTTCGACAACAACCATCGTCCCGTCATCCAAATAGCCGACGCCCTGTTCCCGCTCTTTGCCTTCTTTGGCGACAAAGATAACCATTTGTTCGCCCGGTACAAAAGCCGGTTTCAATGCGTTGGCCAGGTCATTGACGTTCAAGACGACAACGCCTTGCAAGGAAGCGACCTTATTTAAGTTGAAGTCGGTGGTGATAATTTTAGCGTCTAACTCGCGCGCGAGCATGACGAGTTTTCCATCGACATCTTTTACGTCGGGATAATCCTTTTCATAGACCTTCACCTGGAGATCGCTGTGCTCTTGCAATCGCTGGAGGATGTCCAACCCGCGACGACCGCGCGTCCGTTTCGCCGAATCGCTCGAATCCGCAATGCCTTGCAGCTCCTTGAGAATGAACCGCCCAACCACGAGAGGACCCGTCAGAAACTTTGTTTCAAATACATCGGCAATTCGACCGTCGATGATTGCCGAGGTGTCGATGACCTTCACGTCCTGGCCGCGGCGTTTCATGCCTTTCATCGGCAAGTCTCCGCGGTCCAGCTGCTCGATCTCCTGCTGCCGGCGGACCGCCACGACAACGCCCAGGTAGGTTAAAACAATGTAAATGTATGGCGATATTTTCGCCATCCAACCGTACGTACTAGGATCGCCCAGCCTGAAAAAGGCCTCGTTAATAAACCAAGCGATTAACAGTCCGAGAATCGCGCCAAAGAACCCTGAGAGCATTTGACTGATCGGAACATTCTCAATAAAGATCTCGACGGAGATAATGAATAAGGCGGCAATGACTCCGACGATAATACCTTTCCAATCCGACGATACTTTGAACCACCCAATAACGGGGAATAAAATAATCGTAATAAGCCTGAAAACCCATAACGTCATGTTGTCCTTTCCGACGCCGCGGGGGCGTCTTGCAGGGCATCCGATAACCACCGGACACCTTCGATTTTGAGATTCAGCGACCTTAATTCCTCGCTATTGTCGCGCAGGCTGGACTGCGGAACAACGGCGCGTTTAAATCCTAATTGGGCGGCTTCTGAAAGCCTCATGGGGAGAGACCCGGATGACCGGATTTCCCCGCCCAATCCAACTTCCCCAATCCACACCGTCTGCGGATCGAGCGTCTGGTTGCGGTGCGCGCTGGCAATGGCCATCGCCACGCCCAGATCAATGGCGGGTTCTTTGACTTTAACACCACCCACCACGTTGACGAACACGTCCTCCGTCTCGAGATGCAGCCCGAGGCGTTTTTCTAGCACGGCGATTAATAAAAGCGCACGGTTAACGTCCAGTCCGGTGACCATGCGCTTGGGAAAACCAAAATGTGATCGTGACACGAGCGCTTGCACTTCGAGCATTAGCGGCCTTGTTCCTTCGAGGCTGGCGACGACGACCGTGCCGGGGGCTGAGGAGCGTTCACTCAAAAACATTTCCGACGGGCTGAGCACGCCGGCCAGGCCTTTTCCCGTCATTCGAAAGACCCCGACTTCATGGGTCGGCCCAAAGCGATTCTTATAACAGCGCAACAACCGGAAGATCTGCTCGCGCTCCGATTCAAAATAGAGCACGGTGTCGACCATGTGTTCCAGCACGCGCGGGCCCGCCAGGTCGCCTTCCTTGGTGACGTGACCTAAAAGAAAAATAGTCATACCGCGCGATTTCGCCAGCCGCAGCAGCTCGGCCGCACATTCCCGCACCTGCCCCACAGAGCCCGGCGCGCTGGAAAGATCTTCGCGGTAGGTCGTCTGAATGGAATCGACCACGCAGAACGCCGGCGACACTTTGTCCATCGCCTCGATCATCCGCGAGAGTTCCGTTTCGGAAACGAGCGACAACCCTTTCGCGTGCACGCCGAGTCGATGCGCTCGGTCCTTCACTTGGTCGAGGGATTCCTCGCCCGATATATAAAGTCCCTTCCCCCGCGTGCGCCCCAAGCCTTCGGCCACTTGAAGCATCAACGTGGACTTGCCAATCCCGGGAGGTCCTCCGAGGAGAACCATCGATCCGGGCACCACGCCCCCACCCAAGACACGGTCGAACTCAACCACGCCGCTTGATGAGCGCTTCAGACCCGTTACCTGGATATCGTCCAAGCCAACGATCTCAGAGGAAAATTCAGTCAGCGATCGCGACCGGGCCCCCGGGCGCGTCGGAGCCATTTCTTGCTCTTCAACAAAACTATTCCATTGTTCGCACTCCGGGCAGCGACCTAGCCAGCGTAAACTGGAAT
>JBBQYF010000183.1:0-6182 GCA_038208955.1 Elusimicrobiota bacterium | reverse complement strand
ACCCGCGGCGTCCCCTAACTCACGCTTTCCGCGCTGTAGCGCGCAATCAACCCTGTCCGTACCGCCTGACGATAAATTCTTCGAAAAAACCAGCAGGCCAGAGCAACGTAGATGAGCGCGAGCGACCCTCCCCAGAACAGTTGTCGGCCAGAGGCCGCGCCACCGCCGATGATGGTTCGCAGGCCTTCAAAGACATAGGCGGGCGGCAATAGGCGTCCGATGCCGCGCATCCAGCGCGGCAAGGTCGAGAGCGGATAAAACACGCCGGCAAAGGGTGACAACACAGCCGGAATCGGCCAGACGAACCATTCCGATGCCGGGCCAAATCGCAAAACAGCGCCGCTGGCGAAAATTCCAAGCGCAATGCCGAACATGAATAAAATGGCGAGGAAGGGAAAAATCATAACCCCATAAGCCAAAAAGGAAAGGCCAAACACCGCTGAAGCCAACACAATCATAACCACAAGACCGACAGCGCTTGTAAAGATACTCCAGAGTACTAGGCCTCCCACATATTCCGTGATCGATATCGGCGTGGCAAACATATTTAAAAAGTTGCGGGACCAGACATCCTCGAGAAAAGCCATTGTGACACCCTGCATGACGCGAATAAAGAAGTCCCACAAAAGAACGGCACCCAAAATGACCGGCACAAAATTGAATCCGGATGCCGCGACGCTGTTCAAATACTTGGTTAAAAAGCCCCATAGCACCATATCGATGGCCACCCAAGTAAAGAGCGGCAAGGCGCGCGAATAGCTGCCGCGCAGGAGATAAATCTGTCGAAGGATCATGGCGGCGACGCGAGACCAGCGCATAACGTTAACCCCGTCCCAACGCCAGCGGTTCGCGGGCGACCGCAATAAAAAGCTCTTCGAGCGTCGATTGCCCATGCTGCTGGGGCAAGGTTTTAGGGTTTCCTTCGAGCAGTACTTTGCCGTGAGATAGAAACAAAACGCGGTCGCAGACCGCTTCCACTTCCAACATATTGTGAGAGGTCCACAGCACGCCATATTGGTTTTGCACCGTGATCTCGCGGATTTGCGTGCGAATATCCCGCGCTGTCGCTGGATCGAGCGATGCGGTCGGTTCGTCCAAGAGCAACAGGCGAGGCCGGTTCAAAAGCGCCTTTGCCAGGGATACCCGAGTTTGTTCGCCGGATGAAAGCACGCCACATTTTTCGTTGCGAAATTTTTGCAAATCAAATTGCGTCAGCAGTTCTTCTATGCGTTCAGCCAACGGCTTCACGCCGTAAAGCATTCCAAAGATGCGCAAGTTTTCGATGACCCTTAAGTTGCCCGGGAGGGGGGCGTAGACGGCCGCAAAGTTCGTGCATTCGAGCGCCGCCCGCCGATGCGTCGCGATATTGATATTCTCAATCCGGATCTCGCCGGACGTCGGCGCCAGAACACCCAAGATCATGTTGATCGCCGTTGTTTTTCCCGCGCCATTGGGGCCTAGGAGCCCCACGATCTCACCCCGGTTAACGTCAAATGAAATGCCATCGACGGCGGTAGTCGCCCCGTACATTTTTCGCAGGTTGGATACGGATAAAACAGAATTCATGGAGATATTTTACTAGACTGTAAGGGAACCCCGGGATAGCGAAACGACCCGTTGGCTTCTTTCGGTTCGACTCTGGAGACGGGCTTTACTTGTGTTGTAACCAGAGGGCAATTCGCTTGTCCTAGGGATTATGCGAATGAAAGATCTGGCGAGGGCGACATTCCTGGCGGTTTCCTTTCTCCTTCCCGTGGGCGGGTATTGTCTCTCAGCCGGCTCCGGCAACCTCCAAGTGAGGGTATTAGATAGTGACGGTCAAGCCATCCAGGAAGCGCGACTTTACCTTTATAACGAAAATCTGAAGGTTTTTTCGCAAGCCAATGTAGAGAATGGATTCGTGACGCTGGTGCTTGCACCGGGTCATTATCGCCTCTATTCGGCACGCAGCGAGAATATCCACGGCTATCTGGATCATGCCGCCAGCCCAGAAACCCGGGTAGAGGTATCGCCTTACGAAAATACTTCGGTCATCCTGAGCCTGAACCATGTCGCCACCGACGACGTCGGAGAGAACATCAGCGTCTCAACCCGGCGTAAGATTGGCTTGGAATAATCCACGCTCCACCTTCGCCTACTCTTCGCAATAACCCAGTAACTTAGCTAAATCCGCCGCCAGAGTAACCCCATCAAAAACAGGGGCACCGATGCGGTGCAGGGTGACACCGGGTCTCGAGCCAAAACCAGGCGGGCGTCGGTCTGCCGAATTCTGCCACAAGGGTACAGACTTCTGAGTCGCGACGAGTACGGCCCAGTGAGGGGTTACGGTAGGAAATAATGCGGTCCCGTGCAGTCGCTGTCCGCGGGGCCGAGCATCATACTGCAGATCAGCTCGCGGTCTACAGTCGATCAAAATGTGGCTTACCTGCGGTTTCTGTATCTCGTAGCGAAAGCGCCGACCGTGATATTCCCCGAGTAACCGGTAATGAGGCGGCCAGAAAAACCAGGATAGGCGGAAGTGGGCATTGTCGCTGACGGCGCTGCCGAGTTGTTCGTAGAAGGCGCGCAGGCGATTGTGGGAAAGGCGTGCCCCCGCCATCTGGATGGCCACGATCACCAACCCCATCAGCAGGAAGGCGGCCGCTCGGCTGATGGCGTAGCCGAAATAATTCATCGAGAACGGGGTAGGTGGGTTGAGATAGTAAGCGCTAGGAACCGCTGCCAACCGTGGCGGCTTTGGTAGGCAGCGCAAAGGTCATATCAGCGTCTTTCACGGCATGCCAGAGCACCGCTTCGTAACCGTCGCTGGTCTTGTAAACTCGAACAACATCTCCGGGTTTAAGTGCCGCCGGCGCTTCCCTCGCATCAAAAAACTGCCCGTCGGTAAATTGCAGCGCGGTCATGCTCCCGATCGACGTCGCGGATTGCAGACAACCTTCATAAAGAGGCTTTTTAGCCGGCTGATCGATATGCTTTACCGCCAAATCCATTTTGGTGCCCAATCGATTGACATCCGCACATCCGCTGATTGACGAAAGCGCGGCCAGACAGGTAACAATTTTGATGATGCGTGGTTGCTGAAACATGGGCAATGTCTCCTTGAGATGTATCGCTGAACTCACCTATAGGATACACGAACTACGTTACAATTGGGTTTCGTTATCACGACAACATAAGAAATGGTTCTGAAGTAGCGGTTATATGAACCTTTCGCGCTTCATGAATCCAAAAACCCAGGAAATTCTCACGAAAGGCTTACAGAAAGTCCCGACCGCGGCAGGCCCATTGGCTTAGGTCTTGTAGACCCCGAATTTTGGCCGGTCAGCTTATTCCATTGGTCTGTTATTTGATTAAACTCTATGTACAGTTCTTCTCGCCTCGGAAAGGTTTTGGGGGGTCGTGATCATGAATAAGCACTTTGCCCGTACCATCTTTCTTATTAGCTGCGTGCTACCCTTTTCTTTTCGCTGCCTCCATGCCGATGAGGCAGCCTCGGGTTCAGGGATCATGCGCGTTACGGTCGAAGATATTGACGGCCAAAAAATCAAGGGCGCTCATCTTTACTTATTCGATCAGGAACAAAAGCAATTCGTGAAAATGCCGGACGTCGACGGGTTCGCATCGCTGACGGTCCGTTCCGGCCATTATTTACTTTACGCCGCTTTGACGCGCGACAACCATGGTTATATAGAACATTACAGCAGTCCCGAAACGGGGATTTCGTTATCTCCTGACGACAATATCTCAGTGATTCTTCGTCTCGAAGAAAAAAAGGTGGACAATAACGTCGATAGCCTCAGCCAGGCGATCCGCCATAAAATTGGCCTTTCTGACGGAGACGAGGCGGCGCCTACCCAGGACGTAGCCACGTGGTGGAATTAAGGACTTACTTCTCCGCGACCCAGTAGGCCAGGAACTCCCAAGCGTACGATTGAGTATCAATTTGTTCCGAGCAATAGGCTTGGAGCCGTTCAGCCTTTTCGCGGTTCACGTGCCGCCGACCCTCAATCAAAACATTCGAAGGCCCGACATGGAAAATTCGTTGCAAAATAGGCAACTCAATGTGGTTGAGATCAATCTCCCGCGGGGGTAGATCCACCTCCCCGTTGAGCTTTGGACGTCCCCGAAGCGTATAAGCGACCGCGCCTTGCATTCCCTAATTTACTAAGTTCTACCATCCAGCGGCTAAACCGTCGCAGGTAAAAGAAGATGCTGATGGATCGGAAGTCGTCCTTTACAACGGAAACTAAAGAATTAGATCAACCTTCTTTAATTTTTCGAACACGACATTCAAAGGAATATTGTTGGTAGGAAGGATCCGCTTTCGAACGGGCTCCAGTTCGCTCAGCGCGGCGCCGGGCTTCCGAAAGTGTTCGATCAGCATCAACATCAGGGGGTCACCTTCCTGGATATGGCAGGTGTTACGGCGATCGCGGTGAAAAACGAGGACCTCGGGTTTCTGTAGCGGCGGCTGCTCTGGCGGGGCTCCGGCGTCTACCCAATAAAATATCTGATGTTGGTAAACGCTAAGGCGAACGGTTGGATTCGTGCGCGCCGCGGTGGCGGGCTTTACGCCAGACCGGTCGATAAATATTTGAAGATCGTTCCATTCATAGTCGGCCAGCTCTTTGACGTACGGTTTTATTTTAAGCGACCTGAGAAAGGAGGGAAACGAGGCGACCGCGGCATTGAGCTCCCAATGCCGCGGCGGATTTCTGGCGAAATACTGCGTTTCGACGTCCGCCCAAGCTTCGTCAGAGAACTGCAAGCGGGTAAGCGGAAAATCGTGGCTCAACGTATCGATCCAGTTGCTGCGAATATTATTCCGATAAATTTCCAAACGCTCGGGAAGATTCCCTTCCCAAAGCGACGACTCCGTGAGGGTTGGGTCGACGAGGATTCTTTTTAATGACTCCTGAAATACCTTCAGCGAGGTCACGAGAGCGCCCCCACGGCTTCACGGCGCTCGGCCAGCGGCGAACGGACGGGATCGAGCAATTCATCGACTTGGGCGGATGAGCGGCGCAGCGGGGACGTTCGGGCGGGCGCCGGGTGACCTAATTTTTCCAGGATCGATTGGGCGCGCAAGGCCTCGTCGACGACTTGCAGCAGCGACGGAACGTTCGTATCCCACTCTATTAAGGTGCTTACTGGGCGGCCCATCTCCTGAAGGGTAAATTCATATAAATCCCATACGGGATCGACGATTGGGCCTTCGTGGGTATCGATAATCACATCACCTCGGTCGGCATGACCCGCCATATGAATTTGGCCCACGCGATGCAGCGGTAATGCCCGAATAAACGCTCTCGCGTCATACCCATGGTTGCGGCTATTGACGTATACATTGTTCACATCCAAGAGCATGCCGCAACCCGAGGTCTCAAGGATCTTCGTAATGAACGCCGCTTCTTCCATTTCAGCGCCGGGCATTTTGACGTAATAGGAAGGGTTTTCAAGGAGAAATGGACGCTGGATCCGCTTTTGCAAATCCCTGACCCTACCGATGACATGATCCGCCGCTTCATTAGAAAATGGCATGGCGAGGAGATCGTGAACATACTCACCGCCGATGCTTGTAAAACACAGGTGGTCGCTGTACCAGAGCGCCTGCGTTCGATCGAGCATTGTTTTCAGCCGGTCGAGGTACTCCTCATTCAACGGATCGCAACTCCCGATCGACAGGTTGACGCCGTGCGAAACGATCGGCCAGCGGCTGGCGACCCGGTCTAGAATTCCCTGCGGGTAGCCGCCAAAGCTCATGAAATTTTCAGGGATTACTTCTAACCACCCCACCGGCAAATCGGTCTTCTTCAGGGCGGCAAAATGCTCCTTGCGCAGGCCGATGCCGGCGCCGAGAACGGGAAGCGATTCAAAATCGGAATGGGGCATAAAAATAAAAACCCCTCACCCGTGATCCTCCCTCAAAAATGTCGGGGGGAGGGTGAGGGGTTGTCGGTATCCTTAACGATCGACTACTTCATTGTATCCGTGGCGCAGCCGCCTTTGCCTTTGCAGGAATTCTTCCCTTTGCAGCCGGCATCGCCGGTTTTACATCCGCCCTGGCCCTTGCAGCTATTTTGACCGTTGCAGCCATGCTTGGCCATCGATTTCATCGAGCTATGTTTTTTCTTTTTCATCGACATCGACGCCGGCGCGGGGGTGCTATCCGTCGCGGGAGT
>JBBQYF010000182.1:0-6235 GCA_038208955.1 Elusimicrobiota bacterium | reverse complement strand
AGCGAATCGGCTTCGTTAGAACCATAGCGATCCCACAAGAACTTAGAAATTCAGCATTAGGACGCTCTCCCAAGAAGCTAAGCAAAATTGCTTTGGCGCCGGCAGCAACGGAATGGTTGCGGACCTTCGATAAAAAAGCACGCATATCAGTATCCGACAAATAATGATCTACAAGGATCATCGAACAAGTTTTCGCGTTGCGTTTCATCCGCCGCAAGCTAAGTAAAACCTCCCTTTCATTTTTTACCGCCGTCACATGAAACCCCCAGGCCAGAAGCTGTTCCCGAAGTGTTTTTCGCAAGGTGGCATTCTTGACCAACAACAATACGATTTCTCCCGCCGCAATCGTATTTTCCGATTGGTCGCCAAGCGACGGCTTGTTCGATGCAACTTTGTCAAAGGGCAACCAAAACCAGAAGGTCGATCCGCGTCCTGCCCGCGTATCAAAACCGATCTGACCGCCCATTTGCTCGACAAGTTGTTTGCAAATCGTCAGGCCCAGGCCCGTCCCGCCATGCGGCCTGGCGACAGAAGCATCAATCTGTGAGAACGGACGAAAAAGATCGCGACGGTGTTTTTGTGCTATTCCGGGACCCGTATCATGCACCTCGAAACGCAGGACGGCTTGCCGTCGGTCTTGTTTTTGAATTCTGATGTCCAACAAGATCTCACCCTGCTGAGTAAATTTGACGGCATTCCCAATCAAATTAACGAGAACTTGCCGTAGTCGCTCTGACGACCCCCTTAATAAAAAGGGCACCTCACTGGAAAGCCGGCAAATGAACTCAAGTTTTTTAAACTGAATCCGGGATGCAAAAAGTTCCATGACCAGGTCGAGAGCGGAGCGAAGATTAAAGTCTTTAATGTCGAGAAGCAATTTGCCCGAATCGAGTTTTGAGAAATCGAGCAATTCGTTTATGAGCTCTAAAAGAGTCGCGCCCGAGTGGCGCATAATGTCCGTATATTCCTTTTGTTCCGGGGACAGTGGGGTTCTCGATAGCAGTTCCATGGTCCCCAGCATGCCGTTCAGGGGGGTGCGGATCTCGTGACTGATATTTGTGAAAAAACGCGATTTAGCGCGATTGGCGTTTTCCGCAGCCTCTCGAGCTAGAATATTTTCTTCGCGCGCACGTTTTCGGTCGGTGATGTCTAATATGGTGCCGATAAATAGGGTCGGGCAGCGCTTACTGCCTTGTCCTTTAAAATGGGCTCGTCCCAGAGCCGCGATCCAGCGGATTTCTCCGTTCGACGCCAGAACTCGGCATTCAATATCAAAGAGTCCTTTACCGTTAATGTTTAGAGCCGATTTCACCGCCCCGCGCACGGCACCCCGGTCCTCAGGATGAATAGAATTTAAAATCACGTCGTAAGTAACCGTCGTATCTAATGGCAGGCGAAAAATCGCTTTACACTGATCCGAACACGTCAAGGTTCTGCTCGATGGATTGTAATCCCAGGCACCCAGCCCGGTTGATTCAATAGCCAATCGGAGGTGATTTTCGCTGTCGCGCAGAGACCGTTCTGCCTTGTTCCGGTCAGTAATGTCCCGAAGCATGAACAAATGCCGGCCGGCTAGAATTTGTGGGGTGCCCCGGAAATCGACAAGCCTGGTAGTTCCGTCAGGTCGGTAAATCCGAAAAATTCCCCCCAGCGTCCCGCGTTTAAGATAATCGTTCCATTCTTTAATGACCGCTTCGCGGCGGCGTGGATTGGCAAACTCGGCAATGTGCCTGCCAACCACACTCTGTTGGGGCATTCCTAACAGCGAGCAAGCGGCTGGATTAGCATCAACGTATTTCCCGGCGTCGTCGGCGATGAGAATCCCGTCGATGGAATTATTAAATATGGCACGAAATTGGCCATCAGAATCGAGGGAAGGCTGAGTCAATGGGGAGGTCGGTATTTTCATTGGAATCATCGAAGGCAATGAGGGCGACAACAAATCTATTTTACGTGTTCCCACGCGTTACCGCAACATTCGCAAGCGGCGTTAAAACTGGGAGACCTAAATTGCCGGTACGGGTACAACAGGCGTGGCTGGGTGAGCTCCTAAGGCATAGTTACGTAGCAGGTGGCCGCATAACGCTAACGTTCCCCCGTAACCGCTCACATTGCGCACCAAGGACGGATTTGTCTTTCCCAATAATATAGCCTTGAGTGTGGCAAATAGCACCTTTTGTGCATCCGGCGAATAACCACCAACCATGGCCCATCCATGATAAATAGGACCATTCAGTCCAGGCTCTTTATAAACTCGATAAGGTTTATCGCTGCCATTAATATAGTTGGAAAACGAAGGGTTGTCGTAGGACTGATTCCAAATATTATCGACTAAGGTGTAGGACATCCTTTCTAAGTCCGCCCGAGTAAACACCAATCCAGATTCATAGAGAGAAATCATTAGCATGGGTTCGCGATTCGTATGCGATGTATCGGGGGCCCCAGCCTGGTTTCCAACGGATCCAGGGGTGTTATCCGTATCCGATCCAATTTGAATGGTTTGACTTTCCCAAATCCAACCACGACCGCAAGGCGCGAGCTTTGATTGAAAGGCCCGACCCACCGTGCGAGCAATTTCAGCCGCCGTCGCATCGCCCGTCGCCTGGTAGAGGAAGGTTGCCACGAGCCCAATATTTGTCGCGTTATCATTCCAAATGGGTACTTCTTGGTCCAGCCACGGCATGTGTCGGTGGAATTGGCCTATATACCAATATTGAACGATCGATTCGTCAGCAAAATCGCTATAACGTTTGGACGCCTCAGCATACTTGGCCCGAAATTCGGGATTGCGCATGATAACGGCGGCAGCCCGGGCCATAGGGACCATCGCCTGCAACGTGTAATGGGCTAAAGGTCTAGGAATATCTGTTTGGGGAGTAATCGTAAAGGGACCCCAGGCCCGATAAGATTTTCCTTCAAATTCAATCGGACGCGCCGTACGCAGCATGACATCAAGATAGGACATAACTTGGCGCAATAACCGATCGCTCCCCGTCGCTTCGACCGCCGACAACATCCCATTTAAGTAATAGCTTGTAAAATAATAAACCCCCGATTCACCTGAGGATGCCTCTTTTTCAAGCTCCTTCGCATCTTTATGTAAGTAGTGCGTGAAGGCGGCTCGGCAAATCCAATATTGAAGCGCCGTCGGTTGCGCCGTCAGGACTCGGCTCCCAGCCCACAGAGCCGCAGCGAGGCAAAATATTCCTACCACAACGATGAATTTCTTAGAAGACATGTTTAAATTGAAGTGTGTAAATGGTTTGGTCATAGGTCGGCGTGCGCTCGTAATCGAAACCGGGTGTCAGGGATGTGGATTCTGTCAAGCGATAACGTAGGTAGGTTTCGACGTCGTGGACAAGTTGTCCTGATGTTCCATTCTCAACTCCGTAACCCGGCAAATAACGGATATAAAAATCTAGGCGCTTTGAAAAGGGCTTATTGTATTCCGGACCGAATTCATAAAGGCGAAGCTCCTGGGGACTGTAATAGTCCGGACTGACGAACTTCATGTCGTCATAGGTAAATCTTGCGGTTAAGCGCAAGGTACCGGCGCTATCAATCGCACGAGACAAACTGCTTTGGCCGAACCACCGATTATTACCGTCCGTTAAACTAGCCCCACGTCCGCGCAGCGACAATTGCCACCCGCCATTTCCCCACAGCGTCGAGAGTTGGCCATACCGAACAGCAATGTTTGCATCGAGCGCGCGGGCGGTATCGTAGAGTGCGCGGCCCCCCTCAATCTGCGTCGTAAAAGTGTCCGTCCACTTGGATTGAAGGGATCCGGACCCTGTCACGGTCGTATTGGCCTTGTCGGGTAGCCAATGACCCAATACGTCGAGGGAAAGAGTTTGAAAAAGCCCAAGTTTCGCATCAAGACCTGCACCCAATGCATTATCGGTAATAGAAGGAACGCCGCTTTGTGTATACCGTCCGTGAAAATCGCGGAGCCGCCAAGTAATATTCTTCGATGTCGGGATGTCTAGCGTTTGCAGGAATTCACGGGCGATGCGATGACTGTTATCACTCGCGTAAATAATTGCCGGTGTCCAAGTGGGTCCGACCTGGGATTCGTAGGATTTAATCATTTTCTGGATTTCGGATGAGTTTTCCATCAATTGGGACCGGACGGCTAAGGCTTGCCCTTCGCCGATGTCTCCAGCAGAGAAGCGAACTTGAGACTCTTTTGCCATCATAACGGGTTCCGAAACGCCTTCTTTTTTGAGCTCGGCCAGCCAATGGAATGCTTCCCGGGTACGTCCCTCTTCAGTGGCCCACTCTAACAATTGTATATAGACCCTTGTGCGGGGGTTGCGATCATGGAAATGACGCACCAATTCTTCACCGCTCCAATTATTGTTGGGAATAATTCGGGTCATATGCCAGGGGTCTCTGGATCGCAAGTTGAGCCCAAAGTGATCCTGCGTGTAAGCGGCTTTGAAATATTTGCGTACCATTTCTTGATTAATCGCCGAGGTATTCGCAAAATTCGTATTGCCCTGCTGCCCATAGAGCCCCTCGGGCCAGGCATAAGCGGTGGGGGCATGACCCGTATTCTGGGTCAACTTCTGCAGGCTACTTTGGTGGTCGTTGGCAATCCGCATTTTCCATTCGTCAATTGTTTCGAGACGTTTCTGATCCTCTAGCCACTTGCGCGTGACGAGGAATAAACCCTTTCCGCCATCGGGATCACCGGGGACATATATATGCGCAATATCGCCATGATCTTGGAGCTCCCAGCGTCCCGTGTTCTGATAGTGCCGTAATTCGTCCCAGGACACAAAGGCCGGGGGATGATGGTAATCGACATTGACGATGGCCACGAACATCGTCGCCTTTAATTTGTATTTCTCTAAAATTGGGTCTGCATAGAGAAAACTGTCCCGGCGGTTATCATCAAACGCGATCATAATAGGATGCTCCGGTAACTCTAATTTACCGGCAAGCCAATCGTTGACTTGGTCCGCCGTCACCGGGACATAGCCCGCTTCATGAATGGCGCGCATTTGGCTATCAAAAACCGCAACATTATAGTGATAGGGATAGGCCAAGGCCGGATCGCGTTGGAAAGTTGTTAAATCATGATAGAGAACGATGGGAAGGATCGGCGATGACCGATTGGACCTCAGCCATTGCAGTAACAAATCCTTGGCTTGCCTATGATTTCCCATTTCATAGAGTGTTTGAGCCTGCAAAATCATGTACCCCGGTTCGGTGGGATCAAGTTCCCGCAGCCGCGCAATGTAACCGAGAGCCGAGTCGAGATGATTGAGCGCCTGTTCGCAGGCGGCTAGGCCGTCAAGGGGGGCGGTCGCATAGGGATTTAAAGCGTAATAGCGCTCGTAGACAACTTTCGATTCTTCGTAGCGATGTTTATCGTAAAGTAACGAGGCCTTCATGAGAAGTGAGGGTTGGTGATCGGGCCACACTAGGAGAAATCGATCGAGCAGCGTTTCTAGGTGGGAATTCAATCCGTCTTTTTGATAGGCCGTTGCCAGTTTCATTGCCCAAGGTTCGTCGGTTTTATGCAACGTCTGGAGGGCTTGCTCCATGATGGATTCGGCCGCGGCGTTCTCTCCCTGTGCAATCAAATCATCGACAATGAAATCGATCGCGTGTTGATTTTTGGTTGTCGCATAGAGGTCTTGCATCATCGCCAAGGCCGGCTTGACGTCACCGTTGTAATACGTGGCTTGCGCGAGATTGAAACGAAATTCGACTTCAGCGGGATGACGCGCCACAGCGGCGGTCCAAGCCGGCACGGCCTTGGCAAATTGGTAGGTATAAAAATACGCCTTAGCTAAAAGTGGATAAGGTTCCGGCGAAGACGAACCCTGTGTGGCTTTCTCCAAATAAGGGATGGCCAACTCAAATTGCCGGTTAATTACGTAATATTTCCCGAGTGATAAATTGACGTCCGGTTGGGCGGGATCCAGATCAAGACTCTTTTGGAAGGATTGCAGAGCTTCTTCATTTTGATTCAATTGTTGTTGAATCCGGCCGAGCAAAATCCAATTTTTGGGATCCTTAGGCCGGAGGATCGATAATTCAAACGCTTCCGTACGCGCCTCTTCGTATTGCTGGGCTTTCATAAGCGCCATTACCAAACCACGCAGCACTATTGGGTTTTCAGGATCGAGCCCATTCCATTCCTTGTAAAGCCCAACGAGCTCGGCCAGATTCCCTGCATTTTCCGAGCCCTTTATTTTTTCTTGAAAAGTGGCAATCCTCT
>JBBQYF010000181.1:0-6268 GCA_038208955.1 Elusimicrobiota bacterium | reverse complement strand
GAATTCGACCTTGCTCCAGTCGTCACCCATCATGCCGCTTTAGTGGAGAAAGAAACGCAGCTTCAGCAGATTGTCGACGAGTTCCAAGCCATTTCCAATAATCTGAATTCTGGTAAGCGCGGTGATCAGGATAAAGCCCGGATGGACGAGCTTATTGCGGCGTACCAGCCGCTGGGAAAGGACGTTAGCAAATTGCGAGAAGAGTATTTCGCTGGACTACGCAAAATTCAAAAATCGGCGCCAATCGTTTTGCGCGCCGCCCAGTGGGGGTTGCTCGATGTAGATCAGCCCACGCGGGACTTGTTGGCTAATCTGGGAATGACGTCAACGCAGGGAACAAAAGCGATTGAACATTTCCTTGAACTGTCTAACGCCCAAAAAGCGCAGATCGCTCGCGATCACCAGATGGCCGGTTCGGGGGCTGCCGATGCCATCGCAGCCGGGAAAACGCCGATTTTCATTGATCTGACGAAAACCTCGACGGTATCGACGCTCGATATTTTCAGGTTTTCCCTCAACTATCAAGCCCTGAAGAGTCACATGACAGAGTCGGAATTCGCGGAATTCATGAGCGATTTTAACGGCTTCCTGCAAAACCTGAAAGCACAGCCGGCATTTAGCCAATCGCATCACGATCAAGCGCTAGAGGATTTAGTTGCTGTGCTGCCGAATTTCGTGCGAGTTCAACCGAAACACCTTCAACGCATCCTTATGAAAGAGCTGATGGAAGGGTTCCGAAATGGTTTCCCGAACGGATTAGCCAACGTCAAAGTCGTGACGGCATTGGGAATTCTCTCGAGTCTCGCCGGTGTGACTAACGGGGAATTGCAGGACGAACGCATTATCTTCGTCGCGCCGGATGAGCTGGGTAGCGCCGATGGGGTGGTCTTAACATTGTCACAGCATCAACTCGAAGAGGAAATTTTTTCGGCGCTGCAGCTTCTTCAGCACATCGCCCCCACTCGGGTTCCGCACAACGCGGGGGTGATCGCCGCCTCCAATGTTGCGAAATTTGAGGCCGCGCTGGCGAAAGCGTCCGCTGATCGCCTGCGGACCGTTCAGACTTCATTCCCAGAGGTTCTGCGTTCCCGGAATGCATTTGCAACCAAGGATCAGGTCATGGGGCTACTGCCGAAGGTTCTGATGGTGGCATCGTCGTTGCTCGGGCATGTTCCTTACGGGTCTGTTGTTCAGGGCTTCGTCATTATGATTCCGATGCTGCTGAAGGCAAAAAATGTCGGTTCCGGAGCCGGCGGTATCATGGCGCAACTGAAAACCCTGATCAAGCCCACCGGGGCCCAGCAATCGACGTTATCGCGCGGAATGAAAGCAAGTTTGACCTTGGCGAGCATGACACTTTTTGTGGCGCTGGCATTGTCCGCTGGCGGTTTAGGAATCTTCGGTACCCTAGTCGCTGTTTGGATGGCTTATGCTAAAGCGTCATCGGCTGTGAGCATCATCGACTTTGCCATCAGCGCATCACGGCATGCGCGGGCCGGTTCCGTGAGTGGGCGCGTGTCATTCTCCGTTGGCGAGCCGGTACAGGCACCCACTGTGGCCGGTCTTCTGCCGGCCCCGTCTAGCAACGAAGCGGATCTCCCAGCATCGGAAGTACTGCAAACGCCTGTCCGGCACAATGTGTTTGCTAAGATGGCGAAAATGGCTGCGGGAGTTGCCTTGGTGTTTACTACGGGGTCTGTCGTTTTGAATACTTCCGCATTGGCTGGCGATTGGTCCTCCGCACTGGCGCACGGCGGCGCCTCGCTCGGTGGCACGGGACTTCTCGTCACCATTGGCTATCTTGCCTGGAGGCTTTGGCCGCGCGACGATGATGGAAACCTTCGTTGGTTCCCGCTCAATCCCGTGTTTCGAATTTCAGCATGACGCTGGCTAATCCGGATTCCGCGGTGGGGGCCCCGACCCCGGTTCCCACCGCCTCTTTTTTAGGGCGCAAAACGACGGCCCAGGGTTATTTGGGTCCATTAGGCCAACAGAATTAGACAGACGCCCTATTGGATGATTTTGTTAAATCGCGTAAAGTAGTTATGAAGCGAGTGGGATGTTAAATCGAACGGGAGAATTAATCATGTTTAAGCCAACTCAAGTCTTGTCCACCATTTTAAGCGGCGTGCTCGTTGCGAGCTCGATTCCCTTGCCGGCGCGCGCCTTTGGCGAACCGGCGGCGACGATGCCGGCGTTTGTGAAAACGTTCACGCCCGCCGAGGACATCGGCTACGTGGCGTCGTCCTACTCTCCCGACAACAACAACTCTCGTCCGCGAATGATCGTCATTGCCGACCTTCACGGTCACGTTGAAGTCCAGCACCACATTGTGGACATGCTGGATTCTTTCGTGCATACGTTGACGTCCTCAGGCCCGTCGCAAGCCAATGTGCCGATTTTTGTTGAAGGCGGTTGGGTTGATCATTTAGAGCATCCGTTGAAATCCGTCAAGAACTCGGCGGTGCGCTCAACGATGGCGGAATACTTCCTCGAGAAAGCGGAAATTCCAGCCACGCAGGCTTTTTCCGAACGATACCCGAATGCGACCAATTTCACGCTCACGGGTGTTGAGAATAAAGATGAATACGAGGCCAACCGACAGCGCTTCGCTCAGAGCTACCCGATTCGTAAAGCTGTACTCGAAGCGATTGTGCGCCGTGAACAGGCCGTGGCCGACGTGAGTGGTAACGTCCAAGTCCGCGATTACCGAGCGCTGCAAGCGGTTCGCACGAAGTACGAAAAAGGATTGATGGGTGGCGATCAATATGCCGCAAAGTTGGTCCGTTACGCGAAACATTATGGCGTTCGTGGTGGAGCCGTCGACACCTTGCGCGATGCCTCTGCGGCGACCGCGGGCGATTTAGAAATTGCGTTGCAAGATGTGAATCGTGCGGTAGCGCAAAAAATCTCCGAGAGCCGGCCATTTGCGTCTTATTTCCGTCACAATGGTGGCGAGGACGCGATCCTGCGATCGAACATCGCGAAAATAGATTCTTACCTGGATTTGTTGAAGCGGCTCGTGGGCGATCAGCTCACCCCGGCCGAAGTTCCAATGGTCTATGAGCGATTGGCCGATCTCACACAAGTTGCCAAAACGTTATTGGCCGACAGCCACTTGAACATTAATATTGGAGAGGCGTTGCGCGAAGCGTTGTCGTTTTATCCATTCGCGATGATGCGCGATAATTCGCTCGTGCAGAATTCGCTGACGGCCCTCGATAAGAAAGCATCGACGGGAACCGGTATTTTTGTCGTCGGTGGATTCCACGCCGGGGCGATTACCGATTATCTCCGTGAGCATAAAATCTCATACCTTTTAATCAATCCTGTGATTTCTCGGGACATTTCGGCGGTTGAGCAACTGAATTACGCCAAACGCGTTTGCAACGAGCATGTGACAAAAGCCGAAGCCGCGGCAGACTTTAGCTCGCCACGAGGGAAACAACAACTGTCGGCCTCCGATAGTGCCACAGGAGCTTATACCGATTTGCCGGGTGCGGTCCAACCCAGCGTCGCCGCGACGCCGGCAACCGAAGAAACCCTCGAGAATCCGGGTAAGGGCGAATCGACGGAGCTCGCAGGTGGACGGATGGCGATTGCTGGATTGATCGGCAAGTCTATTGCCGGCGTCAGCTTGGTCAGTCCGCAAGCCGGTGATGCCACGGCAACGGGAATCGTCGAGTCGGTCGATGGCGCTAGTCGCGCGGCAGCGGTGGCCGATGTTGTGAGAAGTTTGAATGCGAAGTTCTCTTTTGACCCTGAAAACGGGGGGACGATCACCCGGACGGGTGACAATACTTACGCAGTGACCGGCTCGCAAATGGACAATATCCAACCGATCCTGGCCAGCGTATTGAATGTTGCTCGGCAACAGGGCACGCCAGTCCAGTCGGACAAGATTCACGTTGTGATGATGGACCAAGACGCGATGATGAATTTTAGTCTCAATCCCGACTTGATTTCGCCCTGGCGGAAACTGTACAGCGGAATGGTTCGCTTCGGCGGGCATGTGCCAGTTCTTCGCAAGTACAAAGAAACGTTCGACCAGAAAGCCGATGATTTAATTGGTCGCTTGACCGGAGAACAACGAGCTTTTGTGCATACATTGGCCGATGGAACGTCGGTGGTGTTCATTAACAAAAAGTTTAGCGCCGACCGTCGAGACTTGGAAAGTGGTTTTGCAAAGGCCGCAAAAGGCGAACAACTGACCGGGCGAGAGTCCGACGCCGTCAATGGTGCTCATCACTTGACGGAAGAGCTTACACATCGTCTTACAGCGGTGGGCCGACAGGGGCATGTAGGTGAAGGTTCCACGGGAGCGCTAGCACTCTACTCGCTCTTCGGCATGGCCGCAAACGGTGCTAAGACGATCACCGCTCAGTCCGCGCTGAATATCTTGCAAGTACTGGATCATTCACCGAATAAGAGTGCTGTGAAAACAATGCTCGAAACCACCGCGGAAAACGGTGTGCACCATATCGAAGGATTGTTGGACAAACTAAATAATGCGATCGATATTAAACAACAACGCCAAACAAATGCAGAGGAGCTCCAGGATCTGGTCGGCAAAATGAAGATCAAGTTTCCGACCTTCACAGAGTTTGAAATTAAACAAGTTGAAAATGAGCAAGATGGTTTTGTGCGCAGACTGGTTGTTGGTACCACATTAGAATCGCGCATGGAGCTAGCCTTAGCCCAAAAAGACAACCAAGAAGGGAAGGCACGCCGAAAGATCAGTTTGCAGTCTTAACCATTAACGAAGCGCACTGTCAAACGAAAGGCTCCTTGGATTTCCCAAGGAGCTTTTTGTTGGGCCGTGGCCTCATTTGCTCCTTTAGACCTGGTTTAACGCGGTGACGTAGCGGTCATTTAGTTATCGAATGGTTATAAATCGCGCGTGAAAACCCTGGCGAGCCAAGCACATTCATTTTCATCAGCAAGTCTATTGACCATTCTTCGGGTTTGCGAATCGCTGAGTCGACAAATTCGCGGTAAGCTGCGATGCGGGTTTCATTTGAGGACCCAAAATAATTTAAGACAGTTGCATGCTCCAAATAGGAGTTTTTCGCGGGAGACAAGCAATCGCGATAGCTGCTCCAGCGATAATCCTCGGGTTTCGCTACAATACCGGCGCGCACGGCATTGAGCTGAATGTAACGGTCGACATTCAGCAGATAAGCATCTTTCTCGATGACAATGGCATGGTAGCGCGCCTGAAAGACGTGGCCAACCTGTTTGTATCGCCCATTAAAATAGCGCGCATACCCTAACTGAACCCAATGCATAAGCCCTGCCAAATAAAAATTTTCTTTGATCGTCAAAAGTAAATGGATGTGATTATCCATTAACGAATATGTGTGAAAGTTAAAGCCAAATTTTTTCCAAGCCTTGGCGAGAATACCTAGATAGCACAGCCGATCGTCATCATCCCGGAACAAAATTTGTTTATTGTTCCCGCGAGTGATGATGTGATAAGGATATCCGGCAATATCGATTCGAGGCGGCCGCATATGGCTTAGAACCCGATCTCCCAACAAAATTCATTCTGCAGCGTTGTTAGACCAGGTCTAATCATTCATGACGCAACGAAAGCGTGATAGTGGGAGGAGAACTGGGAAACGAAAACGGCGGATCTCATGATTCGTGGGATAGGCAAAACGCAGGAGATTTTGAACGACACCCACAACCAACGCCCTCGGTCGTACCTAGGGGGATTTTTTTGGCCAAGCCGGGGGTCCGCAAGGGGAGTAATACAAGTATTCCACGGCAAAATCGATGCGATTTATAGACTATAGGTCTTTTGCCTTTTGTTTATTTTTAGACTCCTTTTGAATCCTTGCTATTAACTTGACTGTAACATTCGGAGGCTATAAATAGAGAGTGGAGAAACTCCCGTAGACCTAAGGCTGTATAGGTCGATCGCTCAGGATTTTTAGCCCGGGGGCCCATGGCTGGGCCGTCAGAGAAGAAGTAATCTTGCAGTGAGGGGAACCGCTCTCAAACCAATGACGCTATGAGTGAGATAAAACCAACTTCGACGATCCTCCCACTCCCGATTCTTCGGGCCGTTTCTCTTACCCTAACCCTCTGCATGCTCGTCGGTGATCCTGGCTGGGCGGCCGGGGTTTCCGATCTTATTCGCACTTCGTTTTCGTCGGATTTGCATGATCTTTCCATTCCCGCGCGTTTAGGGTACATCACGGACAAATGGTCGTCCCCCAATCGTTCGCCTCACTCACAGCGATTCGTCGTGCTTGTTCAAGAT
>JBBQYF010000180.1:0-6293 GCA_038208955.1 Elusimicrobiota bacterium | reverse complement strand
AGGAGGACACTTTTTCCTGATAGGGAGAACCGGCAAAATAGGAGGGATGATAGCGGAAGTCGTAGAAGAGATTAAATTTCTGCAGTTTAAACTTCAAGGTAGATTTTAAAATGGCCCAACGATTGTTCCGCCGCCCCGCGGAGGCGGCCGAATCGACGGTTGCCTGTGCGACATTCAAGCGTTGATCGAGCAACTGCAGCATGACCTCGGTTTCGAAAGCGTCCCGATTGTTGTTCAACTCAAAGACAACTTTTTGAAGATGCAGCGTCCGGTACGCGCGAAAGGTCGAGCGCCAGTCGCGCAGCGCGCACCCCGTTATCGCGTTGCAAAGGCGCGACGTCCAACCCATGGGCCGAGTCGTCACCCCTAACGCCATCGCCGCCAAAGGTTCATTTTCTAGCGCGTCCCAGAGCGCCAGAAAGTCGACCGTCCGAATAGTCGCGCGGCAGTTGCCGAGCGTGACCGTTTCCATTTTGTTTTGGACGGCGTAACGAAAAACGATTTTCTGAATTCCCCCCAGGCCATGGGGCGGGACATCCCGCCAAATACGCCGGCGGTCGGGCGGGATAGTTTCAAATATTTTCTGCCAGGCAGGCTGGAGCGGCAATCCGACAAGATCGACCAACAGAAGTTGCCAAGGCCGGTCGCCGATACTGCGCAGCGCCTCGAGAGTCGTCAAATTCCATTCGGCCGAAGAGTCGTTGATGAGCACGACGAGATGCATACGTGCTAGAAGTCTAACATGTAAAGCCGGCCGAGGATTTTGCGGGGAATGCTATTATCGGCCTATGCTCGGCGATTTCGCAAAGTCCTGGCGTCAAGGCCTCCTCATCGTCGGGATCCCGCTGCTATTCCTGATCGTCCCCCTTTTTCTTTCGCGGTCTTTTCCGCCCGTCAACGTCGACGAAGCGTTTCTCTCAAACCACGCCTACAATTTAGTCAAGCACCACAATAACCGGTACGGCCTTTACGATGATCTTTTCGATAAAAATTTATATGTCTGGCGCGATGCCACGGCGGGACTACTGCAGATTGTTTATGAGGCTTGGATTGGCCCGTTCGTTGCGGTTTTGCCCAAGTCATTGGCCCATGCGCGCGCTTCTTCGCTGGCCGCTGGATTTCTGACCTTAGTCCTGCTCTTTCTGACGGGCCGAAGGATTTCGGGCAACGGCCTTGGTGCCTGGCTTGTGGCCGCTACCGCTTTGCAACCTTTTTTCGTCGTCGCCGCTTCGATCACCCGCGCGGAAATGGTGCTCCTCTTGGCCGGGGTGGGACTATTTTACCTGGCGCTCGAGATCCCGGAGCATGCGGTGTGGAAGTACGGCCTACTCGGTCTTCTCTCGGGGGTATGCCTGGGCATTCATCAAAATAGCGTGCCACTGTTCATGGGACTCTGGGCTTTTTATGGACTCAGGCCGTCGGAGCAACGCCTGTCTTACCGGCTCGTCTGGCCTCCGCTCTGTTTTCTCCTGGGCGCCGCCGGGATCGTGCGAATGATTAATCTGACAAAATTCTGGGTCAGCCAGAAATATGGATTCTACGAACTTTATAAACCGCCGATTCTGGCGTGGCCACTCATGCCCTGGCTTTGGGTGAAGCAATGGATTTTACTGGCGACCACGGGCCGGCCTAGCTGGTACCTGCGCGAAAATAACGACGTTTGGTGGACGGCCAGTCTTACCCTTTACTGGGTAGCGATGGGACTCGTGCTCGTCAGCTTTCTCTTCAAAGCCCGGAAGCCAGGACCTGAAGGCGGCCGCCACCCGCTGATCAAACCCGTTGCGGGGGCGCTCGGCGTTTTATTTCTAGGAATGTGCGTTTGGATTCGCAAGCAGGAAGCGATCTACACGATTATTTTTGTGCCTTGGACGGCGCTGCTGACAGGACTTGCTATGGAGTGTTTAGGAAATCGCCGCCGCTGGGTGGCGACGTTCGCCGGGCTCGCGCTCGTCTCGAGCCTGGCCGCCTTCGGCCGGTTCACCGAGCATTATCGTCGGTTATACATGCCTTACGACCAGTTTCTCGTGGAGTCGCGAAGGCTCATTGCCCCTGACGCTAAACTAGCGGCGCCTTGCATTTTCTGGTTTGACCGGGCCGACGCACTTTTCCGAGATAGTTCCGCGCTCGTCGGTTCCTACTGGCTGAGCGGCGGAAGACGCGACATCGGAACCTGGCTCGCCGGTTGGAAACCCGATATTCTCGTGGTCGAACCGTCGTGGAAACATATGCTGCTCGGCCGAGGCGACACCCGCGATCTCTTGCAGAAAGCGCTGCCGGTTCCGGTCGAGGCGCTAGGGTCGATCGACATGGGTCCGGCCAGTGAAGGAACGTTAGAGGTCTTTCGGTTGCGCTGGAGGGATAAGAATTAATTCGCCGTATTCGACGGTTCGCCGAGGCCCGCGGGCTGCTCCGCGTCACTGCCCGCCGAGAGCAATTTTTCGTCGAAGCGAGTCAGGCGTTTTTCAGCTTCCGAATAGCGCGTCTGAGCGTTCGACAGGTGCATGCCGATCTTGCGGAAATCTTCCGTGAACTTTTCCAGTTCCTGACGCAGCCGGTTAAGATGAATGATGATCTCTTTCGCGCGTTCTTCCACCCGCATGCCGCGAAAGCCCTGGGCAAGCGTTAAGAGATAGGCGTAAAAAGAGTTGGGTGAGACGGGCATCACCTGCTGCGATGTGGCGTAAGCATACAAGGCTTTTTCCCCGTCGTCTTCTTCCCCTTTGATGATCGTCTCGTAATAGACGTTTTCGGCCGGAATATACATCAGCGCAAAGGGAAACGTTCCCTCCTCTGTCAAAATATATTTGTTGTGAATGTCGTCGATATGCTTCTTGACGTTGCGGACGAATTCGCGGCGCGCCGAGCGCCGGTCCTCATCGGTCGTCGCTTCCAGCATGCGGCGGAAATTTTCCAACGGGAATTTGGCGTCAACGGGAACGAGCCCTTCCTTGAGACGGATGACCGCGTCGACGATGTTCCCGGTTTTGAACCGGTGCTGCAGAACATGATGTTCGGGAGGCAGAATTTCGCGCAGCAAGTTGGCGAGCAGCACCTCGCCCATGCCGCCTCGCAGTTTGGGCGGACGCAGAATATCCTGCAGCGTCGAAACATCTTTGACCATCGCGGTGATCTGGGCGTTGGCCTGCGACAGTTGTCCCAACTGATTGCGCAGTTCGCCGTAAAGTCTGGCCGAATTGTCTAAACGCTGATTAATCTCCCCCGAGGAGTTGCTGAGGTTGTGACTGACGGACTCCAGCTGCTTTTGCAAGAGCGAGGCGTTTTGGGAAAGGCTCTGCGCGACCTGTTCGCGCAACGATTCGATTTGCCTGTGCATCAGCGGCGCCACCGCATCGGCCTCCGGTGTCTGGCGCATTTTCCAAACGAGCATGAGAATGACGGCGACGGTGAAGGATAAGAGGCTGGTGAGGACTAGGGTGGTCATGATCTTTTTATAGCAAATGCGATCTAAGAATGATCCGCCGCGAAAGCCGTTACGGCGCCAGTCCCAAGGCCGCCCAGGCGCCTAAGGAGTCGATCGCGATATCATGCGCGGCGGGAACGCGGCCGGGCGTGAAGGATTGGTGATACTCGTCGGTGCAGGCATAGAGGATTGTCATCACTAGTGAAACCCAAAAAATACGTTTCCATGACCAAAAGGTGGTGCCGGTCCAGGCGCGGGCGAGAAGGCGGGCCAGCACCGCAAAGACGCCCGCATGGCCGAATTTACGGATAATGTAATCCCAATGACCGGGAACAAATCTCAAGTATGGAATTCCCGAGAGATGATAAATCAGGGCCGCCCAAACAACCACCGGTAGCCATAGCGACACAACTTGCCCCATCGATAATGCCACCGGACGGTGGTCCATCGAAATGGTCTTACGTCGTTCGATCATGATTTTTCCTTTTTCTTCCGCTTCCAGTCTTGATAATGCGGATACCAGGGCTGGACTTTGCAGAGAATTTCAAAAATGGAGTTGCGTGGAAAAACCACGGCTCGCCGCAACCAGTACAAGTCGGCGCTGTGATCGCGCGGCGCATGATCGGTGGCAAAAGCGGCATTGAACCCTGCTTTCTTAGCCAGCCCGCAAACGTCTGGGCTAGTTTCGCCATAGGGGTAGGCCAGAAGTGGAACCGAATGTCCGAGTCCCTGTTCCAATTGGGCGCGAGAACCGGTCATTTCCTCGAGCGCCTGCTCGGGGGTAACCTTAGTCAAATGGACGTGATTGAGCGTGTGCGCGCCGATCTCGTGCCCGGCCCTTTCCCAATCGCGTAGTTGAGAGAGATTCATCAGCGCCGCTCGGCCATCGTCCCAACGGTTGCATCCGCCCATTTCCCCTGGGACCGCAAAAAGGGTCGCGGTAAATTGGAATTGGCGAAGCACCGGAATCGCCAGCCGCCACACCTCTTCATAGCCGTCGTCAAAAGTGATCGCGAGTGTCTTCGGTTCGGGAAGGCCGCCGCGGCGCAATTGCTCGACGTAAGGTCCAAGATGAACCGTCCGGTACCCCAAGCGTCTCAGCCAAGCGCAATGCCGGCGGAACTGGTCTTGACTGACGGAGATCCGTTGGGGGTCCACGGCCTTCTCCGGCGCCTGCGAAAGAATTCGATGATAGGTTAGGATTGGGAGGTAAGGCATTGATAAACGCTGTCCACATCACGGGCCACGGCAACAATATCGTAGTATTTTTCCACCTGCTCGCGGCCCCATTCCCCCTGTTCCGCATTAGCCGTGAGTAACTCGCGCAGGGCCAGTTCCATCGGCGCATGATAAAAGCGCGGCGGGGAGAGATGGTCTCCCAGGTTCGTCCGCAAGGCTTCCGGCCAGGTGTTTTGCGAGGCGAGTCCGATGACGCCGCCTTCGCCCATGAGGAGCACCGGTTTGCCGGAGGCGAGGCTTTCCATGGCTGAGCGTCCGCCGGCGATGACGCCGTCGCTCGCCCGGATCAACGCCGGCAATTCCTCCGTCCAGCCCAGCATCTCAATGCGCGAAGGCGCAATGCGTAAATTCAGCGCCGCTACTTGTTGAGCGGTGTCGGGGGCTCGTTCGTCGGATACTCGGCCGGCAATTTGATAATGCGCGGCCGGCAAGGATTTCCCCGCCCGTCCCAGGACCTCGAGAAAAAACTGAAAGGCTTTCCAGCGTCCGCCACTCAGGCGACCGAGGAAAAGGATGCGTTTGGGTCCTTTTGAAGCCGGCCCGGTGGCCTTAAACCGGTCCAGTTCGATACCGTTGCGAATTAAATGGATATTTTTAGTCGAGCGGCGAAAATGTTTGACCAGGCTTTCGGCCACGGCTTCGTCGATCGCAATCGTTTGATCGCCCAAGCAGGGAAAAAGTTTGGAAAAAAAGTGAACGGGCGGGGGTTGGTGGACAGTCGTGACGTGCGGAATTCCCGACCAATAGGCCGCTTGCGCAGCGACCCAATGCGCACGCCGGGAATGCGAGTGAATCAAGTCGATCTTATGGCGGCGAATAAAAGTGATAACTCGGCCAGTGTTCAATACTCCCTCAGGAATCGCTTTACCGGAGATCGGCAGAGAGTGATACGTTTGCCCATAATGCAGTCGATCGGAAATCCAAAAGATGTCATGACGTCCTTCCCAGGTCCGCGCGAGTGAAAGGCAATAAGTTTCAGAGCCCGAGGGTTCAAGGCAAGAAAGGAGAAACAGAACATTCATGAAAGCAGCGATAAAAGACGCAGATCATCGGGATGGCCGGGCTCTAGTCTTTGGGCGCGCCGCAACGCCCAGCGCGCCATGGCGGGCCGACGGGTGCGCAGATAAATGGTCGCCATCCAGCGGTAAGCGTCGGGTTTATGGGTGAGGTTGTAGACGAAGAAACACTGACCGACGAGCATTTCCGGCGTCAGATGATCGCGCAACCAGGCAAACGTCGCCGGCTCGGTTTGCATGACTTTCGCCGACAACCCGAGAAAAAGCGGTTTCGTGGAATCGCTTGCGATGGGCACGCTCCCGCCGTCGCGCGTAACCAGGGCCGGTGAAAAGAGATCCTGATAGTGAATGCCATAGGCGCGGGGATCGGCGGCGCCTGAATAGGACAAGATAAGATCCGGGTTCCCGGCTTGTTGCAGATACTCGGCCAGCGCCGGCAGCGACTGTCCCCAATCTTGGTCGGAGTCCGCGAGCCATCGGTAGCCGCGGTTGGAGCCGCCGGCCAGTGGGTTAAAATAGGCCAGATAATCCGGTTGTATGCTCCACACGTCCGCCGCACCGAGAACAAAAAGTAAGATGACGCCGCTGACTTTCCACGCACTTTGCTTTCCCAGGAC
>JBBQYF010000179.1:0-6325 GCA_038208955.1 Elusimicrobiota bacterium | reverse complement strand
TTTGCCGTCTTTTTTCTGGTCGCAGGCGGAGGTGGTGAGAAAATAGAGGTAGACGCCGCTGGCGGCGTCGTTGCCGTTGGAATTTTTCAAATCCCACAGAACATCGCTGCCATCGTCCGAGGCAAGAGATTGGACCGGACGACCATCGGTTGAATAGAGGCGGATTTTGGTTCCTCGGGTCAGATGCGTGAACGTTACTCCACGCAAGGCCGAGGTGGCTTTGTAGGGTACGGGCAATGGATTGGCTTGGCTTAAATTGCAAGTGGCGGGCTCTGGATTGGGATTAGAAGTGGGTGGGTCGGGGTTGGGATTGGAAGTGGGGGGTGAAACGACCGGGGGTGGCGGGGGGGTAAATGAACCCGGTCCGAACAAAGGGGCGATGTCATCGACTTGGGCGATAGGCGGACTCTTCAGATCAATCTGATTGGTCGTAAGGTTATATTGGATGGCCTCGCCGTTATAGTTAATTAAATAAAGAAAATTTCCTGCGGTTGCCACGCCATCGATGACTACTTTATTAGGAAGATTCGTAAAGGTCTGGGTGGAAAGGTCCGGGGCCACGGTATAAAACCCCGAATTATTAGAGCCCACATAGAATTTCAAGGTAGCCGTACTGAAGGTCAAGCCATCCGCACCGGACAGACCATTAAGCTGTTTGATAACGGCGCCGCTCACCGGGTCAAGCTGAACAAGTTGATTTTTTCCGATGACGGCAAAGAGTTTGCCTGTGTTGTCATAAGTGAGACCGTCGGGCCCTAATCCTCCACTGTAAAGCACCGAACTGTCTTTCGTCGTTAGATTAATTCGAAAAATAGTTCCACTCCCCCGGCTTGCGACCAAAATGCTCCCGCCGCTGGGTTCCAATATTAAATCCCCGAGGTTGAATCCTAAACTTGCCAGAAGGGAAGTGGTCTGCGTGGTGGGGTTATAACTGTAAATCTCATTGGTGGAGACCGAATCAAACACGATATTTCCGTTCCGATCGAAAACCAGGCTATCGACTTCGTTCTGCGGACTCGTCAACACCGTCGTCAGCATGTTGGACGACATGTCCCAGGCGTAAATTTTATTATCCCCGGTGATGTATGCGCAGGATGAACAAAGGCTTGCTTGGACTGAGCCGGTGCCCGTAAATAAATACAACCCGAAAATCAAGCGGAGAGCATATCGCTTTCTCATTGGACGTTTCCTTGCGCGGTGGCATTGACTTCGGCCGTTGCTTTGGCTTGCGCCGCGGCCTCCTCGCGTTGTTTTAATAAGCGGTTCAACCCTAGGGCATTGGCTTCATCATCGGCGCGGCCCTCTTCAATCCCTTCATGGTAAAGAATTTTAGGATCTGTACGGCCCGCTACGTGAACACGTGTAAAACTGCGGCGGTTACGCGACCAGCAATCCTCGGTGTGATCAGTGCAGGAAGGATCGTTCTTGCCGTGCGACACCGAATCCAGGCGGCTTGCGCCCAATCCTAAGCTCAAGTAGTAATCGCGTACTGCCGTGACTCGCTTGCGGCCTAATTCTAGGTTATATTCAGGAGATCCTCTTTCATCGCAAAATCCTTCAATCAAGATGGACCAGTCGGGATGGCTTTGCAAGGTCTTCACATTGTCGGCCAAAAGCTCCTGCGCCGCCGGAGTCAGTACGTATTGGTTGAGATCAAAGTGGACAGAGGCTAGATCCGCCAAGGGTTTTTCAACCAGCACTAGAGGCTTACCCCGCTGGGGTCCAAAGCGCCAAGACATTTCATAGCGATGCGTAGGCCCCAAGTCGCCATAACCACCATAGGCGTAATCAAACGAGAAATCTTTGATGCGCAACCCAATGCCGGCGCGCAAACCTAAGCCTTCGGTATCCGAACCGGCATAACCCGCTCGCAGCGCGATCATCGGAAGCGCCCAAAATTCAAAACCAGAATAAACGGAAAGCGATGCATCCCGTTGTTTGCCTACCTCAAGCGAAGCATTCAGGCGATCCTTCCACATGTTGACCAAGGCAGCCCCGGCGCGATAGTCGCGAGGGAGGGGGTCCTTTTGATCCACGTAGGTCAAATCCGTGCCGAGGTTGCGCATGTTTAGAGCCAAACGCAAATGCCCAGTGAGAATTTTGCGGGGATAACAATAGAGTGCGCCGACGTCGACTGCGAAGGCGTTGGATTTCACATCCGCCAAAGCGCCCTGAATTCCCTTCATCGAAGCACCCAAGGACAGCGGACCAAAATCTATGGCGCCCCCAACCGTAGCAACCCCGCTATAGGCGCGCACCCGGCCGGTAGGGTTATTTTGGATGTCGTAGCCATCGATTTTTCCGTAACTTAAGTACGATAAACTCGCGCCTAATCCACCCCATGACTGCGGGATGGCTACTCGGCCGTTTTCGTAAGTCAAATCTTGAAGCCACTGCGCATGCATGAAGGACGCCTCACCGCGTGGAAGAATCCCCAAACCCGCCGGATTTGAGTAAATGCTGGAAGAATCATCGGCCAACGCGGCATTGGCCTCGCCCATGGCAACGGTTCTGGCGCCCACCGCGAGATTAAGCACATTCCCACCGCTCGTGCCGCCGGAACTAGCGCATAAGTAGGCGGGGGTGACAAGACTTAGCGCGAGTGCCACTCCACCGCCTAACCGGCTCAGCTTCATCTTGTTCATGGCCTGAGCTTGACAGGCCAATATTACAGGACGAGAGTAGATTTATTACGGTTTGATGACATGGGGAAAGGGCGACTAGGAAATTCAATCCCTATCATTTGGAAGAAGTCCAGGGCGCGACCTATTGGACTTTCGAACGAACTTTTCAGGTGTCTGAATGGCAGGCGGATGGGATTGTAGCTAAGCGGCCTGTTTTATAGTCTGCTCGTACCGTCGAACGGACTTGTCTTTGACGGATGAACTATTCCCAACTGTTTCATCCAGGAGGTGATAAGCTTCGATGTCAGAGACAGGGATCTTTACCGGTTGGTCCTCTCCTTTGATCGTAAAACTAGGATCTCCGGGGGATGGCATCTTAACGATAATCCCCGTTCGATGTAATGGGCCGTGGGGGGCGGAATAGGTCATCACGACTCTCGATCCTACGTGTAAATAATCTAAACCAACCGGGACGGTCACATACTGGCGACGTATCGGATCAAATCGGGCCTGGCCGTCGTCCACCATCTTCTTCCAGCGCGGTTCAGCTCTTCCGCCGATCATGCTTTCGGTATCGCCAGAATAAAACGGCATCCCCATGGCACTCGTCAAGGCTCTCGTGAACCCAAATACTTCTTCGCCACGACCCGGCGCGTGGGGTCTGAGTTCAACATGGTTTTCATTAACGAGGATCTCTGCCGACGCCTCTTGATTAAACTTTACGGAGTAAACGCGCAGATGCGTACCGTCGGACATAGATCGGTCATTGGCTCTAACCAAACGATATCCTCGCTGCCAAGCAAATCGTTCAACAAATATTTTTTCATTCTCTCGGGGATTCGGAAGTGGGTGGTCTAGATCCCCACGATGAAAAATTAATGGGTCCAACACGGTCGCATATGTTTTCAAATCCCTGCTTATTACTAGCAACAGTCTTCGGATAACACTCAACGATGAGAATTGCCCTAGCTGTAGAAATGCATTCGTGGCCCTTTGACGATAGTCTTCTTTGCCGGAAGCTAAAACGATATTTTCGGCTAGGGTCGTTAATGAGGCGACTAATCCGTCATGATTGTTCGCGTCCAGTTGATACGCCCAATAATCGGCCAAAGCTGTCGGGTCGGCAAACTGCAAAGCGTGCTCCGCTGCCCGCCGGCCTTTGGTTTTATCATCGTAAGCATTGGCGCTTCCCAGCCCGTCCATATCAGACTTCAGTGGAACGAGCCATAACCAAGGGTGGCGCAGTGAGGGATCAAGAACTTGCGCGCCGACGGATCGCTCATTGAACAACGCCACGTCTCCCGTCTTCACATTGAGAGAAATATCAAATAGCGTAGAACTGAAATGGGTATTCCATGTATTGATATCGGGATCCAGTAAAGCGTTGTCGAGGCTTATCCCCTGTTTCATGACTCCCGACGCAGTCCGCACTTGGACTCTGTCAACGCGAGCGCCGCGTTCTGAAAGAAACGTATTCAAACTAGCCACCAGCGAATGCAATTCTTCCGGCTTATGAGCCACGAGCGAGGCAGCAAATGGAGACGGGTCGGTTAAGTAGCCCTGCACAAAAATAACGACCTGACCCACCGGCGTTACCGGACTGACAATCAGATTTTTAACGGCCTGGCCCGAGGTGAAAATCCACTGCGCCTCGTGAGAGGTGTTAATGACCGAACCAGCAGGAATAACGTAGCGCGCCACATGGCCGTTGGGTTCTAGCAGTACGCGCTTCCATTCCTGAGTCATCAGCTGCGCCGCACCGACCGATTTGGATTGAGCAATCTCCGCAGGCCATGAAAGTCGGGCGTTCCCAGAGGAGTACACCCAGTCATCCTGCTGTAATGGCGCCGCCGCACGTACGATAATTTCATGCTTGCCTTCTAGTGGCATCCATGAAGCCTTATAAAGATAAGCCCCATCCTCCTCACGTCCCTTATACTGCATGCCGATGGCATAGGGTTCGCCCCACGGGCGTCCCCAGGCTTCGAGCTTGTCACGATGAGTCCATACGTGAATGATCAGACGCTCGGGATCAAATCCGCTGTGACCATACACATGGGCCGTCACTTCAAATCCCTGCTCAGGGACAAACCGCACGGGATCCAATGTAATTCGCGACGGTTTGGCCATTTGTCCAGCGGCTTGTGTCACCTGATTCGCATCCAGTACGCCGTAACGAACCAATATGCGCAACGCTTCTCCCACACTCCAGGCTTGGGCTGGAGTGCCTTCGCGCTGATGCGGCCAATCTCCCCGATGAACTTCCGCCAGAGAACCGTAAACGGTTGTCACTAATTGTTCAGAAAGCGGGGTCATCACCTCTTGAATTTCTGCCTGGATTTCGGCGCGGGATGCCCCTTCTGATGCACGGATAGTGGCCAATGCATCGCAATAGGGGCCCATCAGCCAAGGCCAGACGGTTCCTTGATGGTAGGCCTTGTCTTTTTCTTCCGGTTCCTGCAACGTATTGTATTGACCGTGATAGTTAGAGTCTCGAGGCGAAAGCGTCCGCAGACCGACCGGGGTCAGAAGCTCGCGAGTGGCGGCCTCGAAGACACCCCGCTTTTGGTCGAGGGTTAATAAATCCAGACCATGGCTGACGGCAATCAGCATGTTAGGGCGAATTGCACGACCCTGTGGATCTCCTTCGATCACGTCATACAGGCAACGTTCGGCCGCATTCCAGAATTTCGATCGATAGGAGGATCGCACTTTGTCGGCCAAATGCTTGTACCCTCCCGGCACGATGGTCGCGGTTGGATCGATTTGTTCCATAAACCGTAACGACGCATACCATAATGCATTGACCTCCACAACCTTTCCGTTGCGCGGCGTAATGGGCGCCATACTCCCCGGTTGGGCATCCATCCAGGTGGCTTGTTCCGGATTCACAATTAATCCATCCGCGGCATCCATATAAATAGAGGCCTTCTTCCCTTTGTTTTCATAGATCGCGACGGCTTGGTCCAAAGGTCGGCTATAGGCGTCCATAATCTGCCGCAAGACCGGACGCAGCGTATCGAGAAATCCATTGTCGCTCGAAGCCGCCATATAGTCACGGACCGCTAGAATAAACCAAAGAGAACCGTCGACATTGTTATATTCGATATGGTCAGCACGCCAGATGCGGTTGGGAATTAATCCGTTGCGAACGTTATGAGCGAAGTGCTCAATGATTTGACGAGCTTGCTCAAAGCGGCCGGTCGTCAGCAAGATACCCGGGAGACTGATGAACGCATCGCGGCCCCACTCTTGCTGAAACCAGGGGTCACGTCCCCAAGCTCGCCGAAAGGATTGTCCGTAGGGATCGGCCGCCGCCCAAAGTTCTGAATTACCCGTGTCATGAACGAATGCCGCCGCTGCCTTCACATACGCAATCGCCATGGCCTCGCGGTCATGCCATACATTGCCCTCCCGGTAAGCCTTGAGCGCTGCCAGTTCATTACGTAAGTCAAAGCGCGCGTGATGAAAGTACTCAGCGTCTTCGGGGCTCGGTGCGGCATACGGCCACGTCGTGCGAATATCATCCCCATTCCGGTGCTCTACCTTGATCTGTCTCGGATCGCCTGCCAATTGGCCCATCGCCACGGCCGCGAAACGCGCCACTTGCTGTTCGACGGGCCGGCTCAGATCCGGAACAGCAGCCGACTGAAAAATATCGATTAGCTGCTGCAACAGAACATCCTTGGTGTTTTGAAACC
>JBBQYF010000178.1:0-6402 GCA_038208955.1 Elusimicrobiota bacterium | reverse complement strand
TCACTCGCCTGCCGCGGATCCAATGTCCAATTAATCGGGTCCACATCAATTAGCACGGGCGTCGCGCCGGCGTGAATAACCGCATTGGCCGAAGCCGCGAAGGTAATATTCGGAACGAGCACTTCATCACCTGGGCCAATGCCAAGCGCGACGAGAGCCAAGTGTAAAGCGACCGTTCCATTCGAGACGGCCAGTGCCGGAACGTCCCCGTGAAAGTTCGAGAACACTTCTTCAAATCGTTTGACAAAACGTCCTTGTGAGGAAATCCAATTCGTTTTAACGGCTTCTATAACATACGCCAACTCATTTCCGCTGAGGGAGGGTTCGCTGACCGGAATGCGGCGTAGCCGTGAAAAAGACGCGTAGTCGACTGGTACGCCCCCAGCATCCAAAAGTGGAATGTGCGTAATTTTTAAGCTGAGACGCGCCACCACTTGGTCGGCTGGGGTATCCACGTCGAGAGCCACGGGATGACGCTCCATGACGTCGCTTATCTTGGTCGAAAGAGAGGCGTTTTGCAATAAGGCGCGTCGAATATCGCCATCGGTAATAATCCCCGTCAGCCTTTGAGCTGCATCCACGGCAAAGGCGATACCCTGGGCCGTCTCTGTAATTAAGGACAGAGCATCACGAATAGTCGCGTCCTCAGAGATGATCAGGTCTAACACGCCTGGCCTCGTAAAATAGGTTGCTGAATAGCTTTTCGCAATAGAGCGGCCTGCTGTTTAGCTTGAGCGACGGTCAAATTACACACCTCAATCACATGGATAACGAAAGGAAATTGAGGCATCAACGGCAAAAACCAATAACCAGGGGCAAGCGACTGATTTGAATCCTGGGTTCCATCATTGTCACTATGATGGATGCCTCGAATGCGGGGAGTTATTTTGTTCAGACAGGCGGATAATGAAAATCGAAGGGTTTGGGCCGAGACCTTTAAATGTCCCGTATCAAGAAGCAACCCAAGACGTGCGTGAGACACCTCTTCACATAGTCGATTCATCTCAATCGAATCGGAACAAAGCAACGGGACATCACGGTTTATGAGGCTTACAACATTGTTTTCAACCAGCAGATCCACTTGTTGGTGTTCAGCCTCTTTCGCAAGAATCCGAATGGCCCGTACAAAACGGTTCCAATACTGTCGGCGCGGCTTTTGCCGTTGATAATGGGCCAATGGGCGCCCTAGTTCGTTTGGAGACGGATCGAAGCAAAAGCCAGCATGAACGGAATAAAAGGGCGAACCGGATCGGCGCGCCAATTGTAGTCCTTTTTGCGCATGTTTAATCGACCTATTCCAAGTGGATCGATCGAGGCTCGCTAGATTGAGAACAAATGGAATCCGTGGAGCGGGAAAATAATTATGAATTAACCGGGAACAGCGAGCGGTAAGGAACTTACGCTCGAGATCGGGCTCATAACGCAAGCCCGAAGAATATTCCACGATGAAGCGGTGTTTTTGGGCAAGACTATCGATTTGTCTCAAAGTCTTGCCTGCGAATGCGCACGAGCTTATTGCAATACAGGGGAATTTTATCACGTTGTCTTAATTTTGGCAGGTACGCCATACGCCGTAGTGTTATCTGGAATATTGGAGACGACAACCGATCCCGCGCCAATGGATACCCGTTCTCCAATGACGAGACGATCGATGATGCAGCTACCGATGCCGACAAATGTTTCCTGGCCAATCTCAACACGCCCGGCAATAAAGCACCCGGGCGCGATGTGCACGAACGGAAAGAGCATGCATTCATGATCAATAATGGCGCCCGTGTTCACCAAACCGCCTGCCTGAATGTTCGCGCAGGCGCCAATAATCGTTCCCGCACAGATCACAACTCCCTCTTCTAATTTCACCGAGGAATCCACAATGGCCGTGGGATGGACCAAAACTGGAAGGGCGAATCCGGTGGTTTGCAATCGCTTTTGCCACTCCCTTCGGTGTGAGTTGTCGCCGATGGCGAGAGCAGCATTGGGGATGTCTTTTCGTCTCCAATCTTCCGCCGCATCGGCCTTGCCGACGATCGGTATGCCAAGAATAGTTTCTCCGGGTCGGGGATCGCCGAGGTCTAATATTCCACGAATCCGGTAGCGTCCAAGCGATTGTAAGAGCGCAACGATTACCCGTGCATGACCGCCAGCGCCGATCACAATGATCTCTTCGGAAAGCGAATTTCGTTTCGACCTCACAAGCGTCGACCGTTTTCGATGCAGCCGGCCGTTATGGTCGTGTCAGGCGGGAGGTTTTTAACTAAGCGTTTGCCAAGAACAAAATTCCAGGAGGACGCGGGAAGACCAGTAAACGGTCGTTTCAGCGTTATCATGGTTGCGGTGAGCTTTGTTCCCTTCGGCAGATACCGAGTGGTGGTCAAGCTACGCCGCATCGCCTTCGCGTTACCGCGTTCTTCCTCTGTCGGGAATTTTTCAGAACTACCCAACGCTGTCTCAACTTGTCGAATTGCCTTGACGAACTCTTTGAATTCTTTTGGATCCAGGGACGTCGTATGATCTGGACCGGACAAACTTTTATCCAGCGTAAAATGTTTTTCGACCACGCAAGCGCCTAGCGCAACAGAAGCCGCCGCCGCCCATGGACCCGCCGTATGGTCGGAGTAACCCACGGCCACATTCCAGCGCCGCTCGAAAGTGCTAAGAACGCGGAGGTTCGCGTCTTCAATGCGCGATGGGTAGTTGGTGGTACACTGCAGCACAATCAACCGGTGATTGCCTGTCGAAAAAATAGCTTGAACACCTTTCGAAACTTCCCCGAGAGTACCCATACCGGTGGAAAGAAGAACAGGTTTACCTTTTTTGGCCACATACTTTAAAAATATGGGTTCGGTCAGCTGCCCGGATGCAATCTTGTAAGCATCGACGTTTAAACTGTCCAGAAAATCCACATCTTTAAATCCATAGGGTGTCGACAAGAATGCGATATCGATCTTGTGACAATATTGATGGATTTGTCCAAACGCGTCATACGATAATTCTAGTTTTTTGAGCATGCGCAGCTGGGATTCACGCGGATTCGTATTACGATCTTGGTAGGCGGCCTTAGGAGCTCGAGACGTGACAAGATCCTCCGCCCGGAAAGTTTGAAATTTGACACAATCTGCCCCAGCCGCTTTGGCCATTTCTGCCAAGCGAAGAGCCCTGTTCAGATCGCCATTATGGTTGACTCCCGACTGCGCGATGATAAAAGAAGGTCTTGCTTTACCGATCGCACGTCCGCCAATTAAAATTGTTTTAGTTTGTTTTGGCATCGGGCCATCGCCTACGCTGTTTCCGAGGTGGCGATAAGATTTCCAAAGGTGAGGCCTTCACTCCAAAGCGCCCAGATGCCCAGGACCAGTACGAAAATAAATTGAGTACCGTGCACCGCCAGGATCAAAGATAGTCCCAATTGCTTTGGGACAGATAGCAAGCCCAACGCCGTTACACCGAACAGCTCAAGGGTTCCCACGTATCCCGGAGCTTGAGGTAGGGTTACCGCCAGTCCCATGAAGAATAAAACAAAAAATGATTGAGGATATCCAAGCGGCACCGAAAACGCCCGAGCCATCAAAAAAAGAAAGGTACCTTCGATGACCCACACAATGAGTGAGAGCAATAGAGCCATAACAACATAACGTGCATTTTTAATTCCCCCTACACCTTCGGAAAATTTATTGATCACTCCAAAGAATTTGTTCCGCCATGTCGTGGAACTTACAAAGCGGTGCACCCAGCGATCAAAAAGAGACCGGTGGCGGGTCATGAAAATCAGTCCGCCAATCACGAGAAAACAACCGGTAGCGAGCACCATCGCGCCTTTTTCAACCAAGGCCGGAAAAGGGAAAAAAAGAGCGACGACGCAAAAAGTGGTCAAAAAGCTGAGGGTATCACACAGCCGCTCAAGCAAGATGGTTCCTAAGCTGGCTGTCCGCGAGATGTGAAATTTCTTTCCGGTGACATGAGCGCGCACAAGTTCGCCAACTCGAAAGGGCAAGACATTGTTCGCAAAATATCCAATCGCCATTGGCGCAAATAGCGACGAAGCCGCAATTGGTTTAACGGGTTCAAGCAGGATCGCCCAACGAATTGTTCGAAGAATATAACCGAAGGTGTAAAGCACCAAAGCAAGCATAATCCACGCGACTTTGCCGTGACGAAGCGTATGAAAGAGAACTCCGAAAGCGATACCTTTGAAGACAAAATACAAACATATAACGGCAACTGCCAGGCCGAAAACGAATTGTTTTTTCATGAAGATCTAGAATTTTACCCTATTGGATGAGACTTTCCAATAGTCGGGTTGCACCTTTGCTATTTCTTGACCTAGGACCTGGGAACTGTACCCTAATATTTCTTTCTCATAATCTGTCAAAGTTACGTAAGGGCCTGTAAAACGCTGGAGGACCGCGCGACGCCGAATGGGAAGATTTTCGAGGATAAACAACGCCTTTTCTTTTTGACCCATCTGGACGTAACAGCGCGCGATCCAAAGATCGGCTTGCCAATAGTTTGGCTCAATTTTACGGGCACGCTCAAACCAGGGAAGCGCCAGCGAGGGCTTGGTCGAACGGAAAAGCAGTCGCCCCACGGCTAGGTAATCGACCGCCCGGCTGGGAGATAATTGGATCGCGCGCAATAGTTCCTTTAAGGCGGCGGCCATGTTTTTTGGATCACCTGAGATCTCAAGCGCCGTGGCGTAAGCTTCGTGATAATAGAGCTGGTTTGGGCCCCAGCGAGCCGCATTGCGGGCGTATTTTACACTTGAAAGTGGGTCTGTATTGCTAAAACCAAGTTCGTGCCAAGCTTGAGCGTCCGTTGGATTAAAAGCCACGATCCAATGCCAATCGGCCCGCGAAGACCATACGGATCGAATACCGATCCAGAAAAGGCAAATCATAGTCAAGGCGAAGGAGGCTTTATGGATTGTGCCGCTCACTCGCTTGCCCCGCAACTCTACCGAGAAAACAGGAGACTTTCCGGCGGCGGCTTGGCGGCCTTGCATCACCATGGCCGCGAGGATGACGATAAAAATGGCTAAAAAAGGCATGGCGATGACGGGGTTAAATATGGCCCCCGTTGCCATGGTCAGCAACGCGGCTTGCGCGGGCCGGTCTAGGGGACAATCCAACCGTACCGGTCGAGATAGCACCCATCCCAACCCAGAAAATAATACCGCAGCGAAAGGTAAGCCCAGTTCGGCGGCAATCTGCAGGTAGTCGTTATGGGCAAAGCGTGTGCTTCGAGCGTAGCGCACAAGGTCTTCGTTAACGGGAAAGGCGAATTGGCGATAAGCGAGTTCGAAATTTCCCATGCCATAGCCGGCAAAGGGATGCTGACCGATCGCCTGCAACGCGATCCACCAAATGTGCAAACGATCGGCTCGCAACGGATCGCCATAAGTCAGTTTAAACCGAACGGTTGTCCAGCCATGGATAATTCCTAGCGCGGCAAGGAGGGCCAGCCCCGCTAGTATGGCCAGGCACTTTCGTGAGCGTTCAACCGCAACGAGATAAACCATTCCAGCAACCAATGCAACAAGCGCACCCCTTGACGGACCGATCAGCACGACCAAGCCCAGGAATAACGCAGTAGCCGGTTCCGCATATTTCACTAAAGTGGAAGTCGGCTGGAATCGAAGGCAGTCTGCGACGAAAAAAATACACAGGCCGGCTAGCCAAAGTGCATTAAAATTCGGATTTAGCGGTAACCATCCATAAGCAACCTGCCCTTCAATCAATTGACGGATAGTTTGCAATCCCGCGACCCACCCGCTGAGCATGAAACCCCAACGCCAATCGGCCGGTGAAAAAGCAGTTCGAAATTCGCGATTCAGAAAGAGCCATAGAAAACCATAGAACATCCATTGGGTGGACCAAAATAAACTTTCTGTATGGTCGGAGGATAGCGCGAACACCAAAATGACTATTACAAAATAATAAGCGAGCGGTGTCGTGATGGACTTCTCTGGGAGCCATGGTCTCGCGTGATAGGCAAAAAGCCCGTAACCCAGGCAGATGATACTCCAGCCCGCGAATAGGCAAGGCGCCTTCAGGCCCGCGAGGAGCAAGGCCATAAAAAAAAGGGCTACAGAGACGGGGTACCGTTGGGATGTTGGGATAGAGCGATCAAGCATCGTTGGTGCTACGTGTCGAGATAGAACAAGAGACCGGCCCCAAGTTAAATGGCGGCCGGCGCAGGGTTAACCCGCCTATTCCGCGGCAATTCTGGGGGTCAGAAAGATAATTAATTCTGTACGTTGTTTGTGGTCGTCGGTTTGTTTGAACAAGTATCCTAGGATGGGGATGGACATTAAAACGGGAATTCCCGTCACGGCCTTTTGGATTTGTTCCGTAATTAATCCGCCGATGGCGATCGTTTCGCCATCACGCACAACGACCGTTGTTT
>JBBQYF010000177.1:0-6411 GCA_038208955.1 Elusimicrobiota bacterium | reverse complement strand
TTTAAGAGCGGTTCGTCAGACTTGTCTCCCAAGATGGAAGATATTCTCGATACGATCGGACCCACCTTAAAAAAATTAGCGGATGACGGCCATGAGATCATCGTGGAAGGCCATACCGATAACGTTCCCATTCACACGGGGAAGTTTGATTCCAACTGGGATCTCTCGACGGCGCGCGCCACCAATGTCGTTCGCGACATGATCAACGAGCATGCCTTCCCGGCTAAGGAGATGGGCGCTATCGGTTACGGGGAGTATCGTCCGCTCGTGCCGAACGACACCGACGAACATCGCGCCACCAATCGGCGGGTTGTCTTCTTTGTCAAAAATAAGCCGGCTAAACCGGAAGGGGAAGCGAAGAAGCCTGCAAGTCCCGCTGGCGAGACCCCCGCTGTCAAGGACGAGACGGCGTCGACCGCTGACACCGAAGCCCCGCCGCCGGCCAATACAGAACCCACTACCGATGCCGCACTTCCCTTGCCCCAAGAAGCTCCCGCCGAGCCGTCAGGCCAGTAGACGTCGGCAATCCCGCGCGACAAGAATGAATTTAAGTTTTACGCCGCGGCGGCCAAATGTCGGAGCCACCAGCTATCCGGATCGCGAGGAAGTTTATCTATAGGGATTGGCGGTTTTAATAATCCAAGAACGGTTTCGGGACTGTCCAGCATTTTAATACCGAGAGTACCCATCAATCTTTCAAAATACCCAAAGAGCGTTAACCCCGAGTTCTGCATAATGTATCGGTTTACGGACAAACTCCACGTCTCCCATTGTGCGGATGGATGAGCCTTCGGGTTATAGGTAATTATTGAAACGTTCCAATCGTTGATGCGATTGTAAAACCATAATCGAATTCCGGGCCGGTTATTAATGCTGATGTGAAGCGGTTTTTCATTTAAAATCTGTACCGGATCCGATTCGCGGTCACGCGCTCTCTTTCCAATCTGGGTTTCCACTTCATTGAGCGATATGTCGCTGTCGGGTCCCCCGAAGCGGCTGTTCTCGAGTAGACCCGGGGCCAAATCTTGTTTGGCGGCCATCGCGACATCATAGGCGGTCTCATCGGCTTTGCGGTTTCGGCTTTCATTGCTCATTTGTCCTTTGATATCTGTCGCAAGCCACTGCACGTAAAACCGAAGTTTTGGTTCTGTACCGGAGGGCCGGACGGTCAAGTGGCTGCTGTTCGTAAAATAGAATCGGATACCCTCCTCTGGGAAGAAACTTTTCAGACCCGACGGGTTGTTCTGAAGGTCACGGTCGCTCAACAGTGGCGCCAAATCACGATATTTTTCGACGGGGAAGTTAGCCGGGTCGGCGTATTTTGGCTCTTTCGGCAGGAAGATTTCGACACGAACCACTTTATTGCCGCTGATAATGAGCGGCTTACCTTTGGCGAGCTGGCGCGCTTTATCGAGGACATTTTGTAAATAGCTGATTTTTTGGGCTGTCCCCGCTTGAGTAAAAGGATATTCCAGCGCTTGATTCGTCGTCGCGTAATATCCTACCTTCCCATACAATTCCTCCCACAGGTAGTAATTTAAGGTCATCCCCTGACGGTTGGCATAAGCGGCGACTTCAGCCACCAAGACGAGCGCCATTAAACCATCCTTCTCCATGGTATGACCGCGCTTGCCGAGGCGCATCCCTGGAGCCTCTTCGATGAGAGGTTCAACCCGTTTCCAATAGTCATCCGCCGTGAGACGGCTGTACGAAGAATCCAATCGAAATTCATCCTTCTTAGCTTTCGTCAGTACTCCTTTGGATTTCAAGAAATTAAGGCCTTCTTGAATTTCTTGCAAACTATAACCGAAGTACGATTCGCTTTCCATGGCTAACAACGGTTCCGGATGACTCATTTTCAGTCGATCAATTTTAACCGCAATGCCCAAATCCTGATGGTTGTGGAAAGCGTAAAGCAAAGCGTAAGCAACGGGCGGCCCCCCTCCGATCGAGAAACCGCCGCTTTCTTCTTGCCCACTGAGATTAATCACGCCGCGGCGCCAACCGTCTCGAATGGCATCCGCAACCAAGGAGAAACCGACGAACGGCTCAATAATTTCGACGTGCTGAAGGCCTTGGAATTCCGCATATTTTTGTAGAGCCTTAATTTGGTCGGTAGTCACATGCGTTTTAATGATCGAAAAATGAAGATTCTTCTTCTGCTCCGGCGTTAGAATTTCAGCTAAGCGATCGATCCGGTACTTCGTCACAAGGGCCCAAGTGTCATTGGCTGGCAAGAGACGCAAGGCCGCAAAGCCGACTTCCCCTCGCCACTCGGGGGGTACGATGTAAAAAACAAGCTGCTTTTCTTGGACAGAAGAATCATTCACAAGTTGATTTTCTGGAATGGGTACGGCCACTCCGAGGCGGTCCGCATCCGGATCGGTGCCGAAGATGACCCCATTCCGCCGGCCGATTTCCTGTAAAACGCTCTTCATCTGCGAGTCAGACCCGACCTCGTCGCGCAATTCTTTCATGACCACCGCCCAAGCATGAGCTTGACCGGCGGAATTGCCAGGATCCGGGAGGAGCGCTTTGGGCTTATGCTGCGCAAACCGTGGAAACAAACCATCGAGACGCGCAAACTCTTTGAGGGAATGAGATGGGAGACCCAGACCCTTATTTTCATCCACCACTAATCGGTTGTAAGCGCCTTCGCCGTTGCCGTACATCGCGGAATAAAGCGCGAACATTCGGCGCAATTGCTTGCGTACTTCGTCAAGCGGCAGCAACAGCAGGCTCATCACGTGGTCTCTATGGCGGTCGTGAACATCAAGGACCGCCGGACTATGAGCGGTTGCTTCCCGATCAAAATCGCTCAGGAACGTCAGGCCCCGTCGGCCGCGTTCTTCCCATGCGGTCTTTGTTAAGGGTCCCATGGTCATTGGAGGCAGACCCAGCACTTCGGTCGGATCCTCAAGATTGGCCGAAGCTTTTACGATCCACGCGATATCTTCCAGCGTCACGGGGGGTATGCCCTGGGCGGAGTCGCCATAGATGGAGGCTTCGATCGCCTTGCGCAAGGCGGGTGCTAGTTGCGCGCCGGCCGGATCGCTCACCTTATAACCGTTAAAGGCCTCCGGGTTATGCGAGGCACTGATCAAAATACCGAGATCCAATTTAAATTCCGCGACCGAGAAGGACATCACGGGCATGGGCGAACTAACATCAAAGTGCAAAACATCCAAGCCTTCCTTAAGAAAAATCGCGGCAACTAAATCGGCGAGCCCGCGTCCATGCACGCGGCTATCCCACGTGATCGAAACCTTCGCTCGTTTACTGGATCCCTTGGCGATTTGCACACGCGTAAAGTGGCGCGCCACGCCCGTCGTCAGTCGGGCAATGGTAACGTTGTTGACCGTGTTGGGGCCTTTCAGGATCTCCGCGGCGAATCCTTTCTCTTTAAAAGCCACGAGTTCCTCGGCTGTCAGTGCCGCTTTCGAGCGTGGGCCGGCAGTCCCGAACTTCAGCTGGTCACTGTAGGCCGTAACCAAATCCTCCCAACGCCGGTTGTGAATAGCTTTGACGATACCGGTCCGTGTATAGCGATCAATAGCAGGACTCGTTGCCCATTCTTTAATTTGGCTGACGGACTTCTTGAGAAGAACGGTTGCTTTTTCGGGGGTAAATACTCCTTTTTCCACCTGGTCTTGGACGTACTCCCCGATCCCCTGCTCGAGGCGAATCTTCAATTCCGGCCATTGGGCTAAAACAGTTTCCAAACTCTGCTGTTCGAATGAAGACCCTGGATGTTGATCCCCTCCGCTGGTTTGTGATTCGTCTTCTATGAACTGAACAGGTCGAATAGGACTTTCATAGCTGAATGCGGGAATGGCGAATGGGACACCATCAACGGGTCGAATGAGCCGGAGACGTCTTCGTCCGTCGCGCTCTTTTCGAACCAATGACCCAGCTTTTTTCATCCATTGAATCGGACGTGCTATCCACGCAGACGCCGCCAACGTCTGATTGGTAAAACATATTTTTTCGAGTTTGTCAGGGGAATTAAGCCTCCCATTAGAATCGACTGACAGGACCGGAGCTGTAATTAAACAGGGAACGAGAAAGAGGGCAACCAGTTGGATGGAAAATTTGGAAGTCATGACAAGTAGTTTAACGAATACAAAAGAATAAATGACCCGTCAAAAGACTAATATTGGCGAGCCGATAGACCGTCACAAATCCTGGGCCCCTGAACGGGCCAGGAACGGGCAGCTCTCACTTAGGGTGTCACGTGGACATCCCCGAGCGGGGTCCACCCATCGTTGGCTTCTCCGGCAATGGCCAGATGAATGCGAGGCACTAACCGGTCGGGGTCGACAAGGGCGATAGACAGTTCATAGTCTCCTGGTGAAAGATCGGAGGGAAGATGGACAGTCCCATCCCTTAAAGTATCGCCGGGCAACCAGGTGCGGATGTCGGTGTCGGTAAGGAGGATCCTTTCCGCGTCTGCGTTTTTTAACCGTAGTGCGAGGGGAGAATTGCGGTAGGCCGGGGCATCCCCTTTATTTTCCCACCAAGAACTAAAATCCAATGCCTGGCCGGCCACCAATTTCCCTCGGCAGGAAAATTTTCGGAGCACGAACCGGTAGCCCATCTTTTTCAACCATTCGTTGATCTCTTTCTTCCAAGCCGAGGGAACAGGAGAAGACTTGGCATTGAACGTCGACATGTGCCATTTCAGCGATTGATCGATGATGTAGAGCAGGTCGAACTTCCGTTCGCGGATGGTGGTCAACACGCCGCAGGCTTCGAACATGACCGGCTTATTCATCCAGGCGTCCGCAAGTCCGGCACGAACAATGATCTGGGGATAATAATCTTCCATATGATTCCAGGTTTTGGAAAAAAATCCCAAGTCGCCCAAACAGTCGACCCGGAATCCGACCGCGGGAAAAGAGTCGTGCGCGATTTCTGGCCAAGTCAATTTGTCGGTGAGCTGGATGAGAAGCGGTGTCTTTTTAAAACTCTCGAAATACGCCGATCGCAATCGTTGCCTGGTCCCCTCCGAGAGTAGCTCAGCGCCGTCGCCCTCGCCCCAGGGTCCCTCCATCGCCATGTCGACGGATTCCAGCTCCGGACGACCATCGTAACGTTGGCCGGCTTGCCGAACGAGCCCACCGAAGCGCTCCGCATAGAGTGGATTTTCCGGATCGACGCGCCAGCGCGGTTCCTTGAGTTTTTCGTCAACCGGTTCTTTGGCTAAGCGCCGGTACCAGTCTGGAACATCCATGCTGGAATCCTCAAGCCGATCCCCGTACGGCATAATCCGGAGCATCAACATTTTTTCCTGCTTTCTGGCCTGGGTCAGCGCCTCGTCGATCAAACCCCAGAGAGGATGGCCATCCTCCGGCTCGAGATCGCGCCAATACAGTCGGATATAGACGACCGACGTCGCAGGATATTTTCCGTGGCGCGATTGTTCCGGTAGGTCTGAGGGGTCGCCCGTATAGCCTTCCAGCCAGGGTTTCTTGCCAACGACCGCAAAGAGTTTCCCATCGAGACGGTTGAAGTCGGTAAATCCGATTCCAGGATTAATCAGCACCGTATGGATTTCCACCGGACGCACGACGAGATCCGGATAGTCACTTGGGGCAACGGGCGCCTCAGCGCACCACCCACGGACAGCCACGAGAAAAGCAATGCCGGCGAGCGCGTAGGGAGGGAATCGTTTCAAAGCGGATCGATCCAAATCCCTTCTATGGAATAGCTTTGCGAAGATGCTTGAGGACTGGCTTAATAAATTCAAAGCGATCCATTCTATCGTATCTCGCGGTTCTCGCCTCACGGAAGAATGACTTTAAAAGTGCGTCAAGCGCGAAGGCGGGAAGACCTTCAGGGGCGAATTCCGCTGAAAGAACGTATCGGCGGGCGAGCGGACTTGGTCGAGGCGGCGGGGGGGTCCCCGCTTTAGAAAATGTGGTAGAATCCCCGAAGTTACCACCGCAGGAAACCCCTCGGGCATAACGATTACGACGGCGCGATCCAGCGACTCTCTCACGCTAATCGCTGGATCGCGCCGTACTTAAGCGCACCTTTTAAAAGGAGATTCCACAATGGCTACGAAGTATGTTTATTATTTTGGCGCAGGCAAGGCAGACGGTAAAGGCACAATGAAAGATTTGTTGGGCGGCAAAGGCGCCGGTTTGGCTGAGATGACCAATGCCGGCGTGCCGGTGCCTCCAGGGTTCACGATCACGACCGACGTCTGCCGTTATTACTACGCCAATAAACAAAAATTGCCCAAGGAACTCGATGCCCAACAGAAAGTCGCTCTCGACCGCCTCCAGAAAACCATTAAAAAAAGCTTTGGCGACCCCAAAAATCCGTTGCTCGTCTCAGTCCGCTCGGGCGCGAAATTCTCCATGCCCGGCATGATGGACACCATTTTAAATCTCGGGATCAATGATA
>JBBQYF010000176.1:0-6416 GCA_038208955.1 Elusimicrobiota bacterium | reverse complement strand
TAGTGGCGGATGGCGATGTCGTCGCGGTCGCCCACGAAACTCAGCCACGCGACCCAGAGCGAGCCGTCGGGAGCGGCGGCTATCGACGGCCAGTCGTCCTGACGGAACTCGTGGCCCACGGCGATGGGTTGGATCGGCGCTTTGACCTGCGGTTTGATCTGCGCTAAGGCGACGATGGCGACGAAGAAACAGAAGATGTACCGCAATGGTCCCATGGCCAAACGATAATATCAGTTGTAGCGCGGGCACTCATGCTACAGGCTCCCTGGGCTTAGCCCTCTTTGATTGTGGCGCTATTTCTGTACTTCTCGGAAACTGTTCTGGGAATTGCTGTCATGCAAACAGCGGGTGGAATACAGATCGCACTTACATCGTTTGTCATTTCGTTTCCAGCTATCGTGAGCGGTGTATGTTTTCTAATTCTCTGGAAGAAGCCCTACTACGTGTTTTATCCGCCCACCGAATTCAGCAGCACGGTTGATGTAAGAGCCTATGTAGAAGCGATGCAGTCGTCAACTCCTCCACAACCGACACCAGTTTCAGAGGCTGTTATTAAACGAATTGAAGAGAGACTATCCTCGATAACGGCCACCCTTGCGAAAACTTCGGATCCTAGGCAACAGGCTTAAATATTCTTGCGTCAGGCTGTAGATGCAGTTAAAAGAAAGCGTTATCCATATCGATTCGCGCCCCTGTTAGGGAGCAAAGGTACTCGATGGGAGGAGGCGTTTCAGCCGCAGATGCAAATGACTAAGTTCCTGGACACTTTATGGTTTGCGTTGCGACCCGCGCTTCCAGGCTTTCATACGGAACTGCGTGGGCGATCAAGAATGTAGAAACGGGCGAGATCCTAGCCGAGGCTGGTCGAGGTTGGGCGCGTACGCAAGGGATGGAGGAGGATCGAAGACCGTTGACCACGTTTGGCTTGCGAGGAGGGATGGCGCTGGAAATCGTCAAACCCGTAATCGATTAGCGGCTGTTACCGTACTTTGGCAGTTCTTTTAGGAGTGTTGAATCGAAAAGCCGTGGACTTTGAAAGTGGTTTGAGTCGGAGCCCTCGTGTTTTCAAGCGTTCGAAAACTGCTGATTAGCGGAATAGGTGGTTGGGCCGCTGCCAGAGTACACAACACCTTGTGGTTTCACACTTGGCCGACTCATCATTTCAACAGTGCTGCGTTTACGGAGTTGCAGTCATCAAGCAGCGACATGCTCGTTTAGGTGGTTGATTCTACGGGGCTTGTCTTTCGATAGAACGCCCGGGAATCGCCGTTGAAAACCGCTAATGCAAGTACTCAAACCTTGAATCGAGCGAGAATATTCTCAAAATCGGCGTGTGCATAAATCTTGATTTGTGCACAGGCCCGAAACATGGCCCGCCTGTCGTGTCGTGTTGCAGAAACGACCCTTTGTGGAACAGCAGGACCTTCAGTCAGATAGGGATGGACCGAACCAGGTTCTGGCCCCGTTACTTTCGCGGGAGCCGGAAAGGCCCTGTCCGAGAGAGGGAGAGGCAAAAATGGTAGAATTTGTACGTTTGACGTCACTCATCCATAATGGTATATAAAACTGGATGATAAGGAGCTATCGTGACAGGGATACGGAAAGGCTTGCGGCTGGTGACAAAATCCGCCAGTGGGAACCGTTCCGAAAACAGGCTGAAAAGCGGTTGCGCATTCTTGACGCCGCTACGAAGCCGGGCGATCTCGCCGCGCTTAACTCCAACCGGCTGGAAGCGCTGAAGGGAAACCGCAAGGGGCAATACTCCATTCGGATAAACGACCAGTGGCGCATCTGTTTTAAATGGCCCAGGGACGAGCCGGGCCCGTCGAATGTTGAAATTGTGGACTACCACTAAACGGAAGGAGAACACCATGGCACGCACACCCATTCACCCCGGCGAAATCCTCGCTGACGAACTGGAGGAGATCGGTCTGACGGCGAAGAAGCTCGCCGACGTCATCGAGGTTCCCCCGAATCGCCTTTATCAGCTTCTCGCGGGAAAGAGGAACGTAACGGCCGACACGGCCCTGCGCCTCAGCCAGTATTTCGGCATGTCCGCCGATTTCTGGATGAACCTTCAGAGCGCCTATGAGCTTGACCTGGCGCGCCGGCAACACGGCAAGGAAATTCAACGAATTCCAAAACGCAGCGAGATCGCAGAGCCGCGACCGGCAGCGTGATTTTTGGGTTCTTGTGGACAAACTTCCTCGAAGCCGCAAAACCGCGTGTTCCACAAAGGGTCCTTTATGCAACGCGACAAAGCTGAGCGGTAATGTTTGGACAGCCGATACACGATCCACCCATCGGCGCGGCGTCGCCCACTGACGGGCCGCGACGCGCGCGGAGGCCGCACACTGGAATTGAAAAACCAGCCGAAACGGTGCAAACTCCGCCGTCGCGGTAACCTGAGAAAAGGAGCCAAACCTATGGGAGCAACTTTGGATTGGTCACAATGTCCCGCTGTGGAGAGTGTCCCCGGTAAGGTCAGCGGCGCGTGGGTGTTTCGGGATACCCGCCTGCCTGTGGCGACGGTCGTCGAGAACCTTGAGGATTTGAGCGTGGAAGAAGTCATGGAGCAGTACGACGTGACCCGCGAACAGATCAACGCGGTGCTGGAATTTGTGGCGCAGAGTCTCCGAGATGTGCCGACCCCCGCGCCAAACCTTCACGATGCGCATCCTGTTTGATCACGGGACCCCACGCGGGGTGATGCATTCTCTTTCCATGCACAGCGTCACGACCGCAAAGGCTCAGGGTTGGGAAAGATTGGTCAACGGACTTTTGCTTAAGGAAGCGGGGTTTGACCTTTTGCTCACGACTGATGGGAAGATGCGCTATCAGCAAAACCTTTCCAATCGGACTATCGCGGTTTTGGTGCTGACCGACTGCACCAGGTGGACACAGGTAAGGCTTCACCTGGACAGGATCGCCGCCGCCGTCGATGCTGTGGAACCCGGCAGCTATACCGAAGTTGAAATTCCGTATCCGTCTGGCCGGGTGCTGCCGTCTTAGCCGCCCGGAGGCTACCCCCCCGCCGTGTTTCTCTGAGGCGCGAAAGCGCCGCTGACATGCTCGCTTGAGCGCTTGCGAGATGTTGACTTGGCAGCGGGGTTTGAGGGACGACCAGGAGGCCCACGAGGTTTTCACTTCTCTTCTTCCAGACACCGAGCCATATAAGGCAGTCGGCAAGACCTTATGGGAGGCCCTTCGCAATGGTCTCGCTCATAATTTTCGACCAGATACCATCAAAATTGGCGATGAGGAGTGGCGCTTTGCAATTTGCTCGCATCGAGCCGGGCCGCGTATGAACGTCACTACATCAAGACGATATCTCCAGAGGCAGCTAGAATTGCCGCCGCGTTGAGATCAGTTCTCGAGCAGACGCACTCCTAGCCTTTGCGTTGTTCAGCGGGACGTTTGGCTTCCCTGCCTTGTTGTGTATCGCAAAGGGTCCATTATGCAACACGGCTAAAGCTAGTGTGAGTTGCTCGTTTCCAAAGTGTCCCGGACGACCATATGTGCGGGGCTTAATTTTGGTATTCTTGCGTCTATGCCGGATTTACAGAAGTGCAAACGCATCGCCGCCGGTGAGCCACCAGCGGTCGTTTTCGGGCAAGTCGGGATGCAAGGTCTGACCCAACAGGTCGGCGAATGTCTGAATTGCCCCGGTTTATCAACGGCAGAAAAACAGAAGCTTCAGGAACTTCACGACATGGGAAGCCGCGCCGCGCGGGAACTCCGGAGCCGTCTCCAAGCTTCACCCTCCAAAAAATGGTATCAGTTTTGGCGATAGAACCACCGTTATTGGTTCAGCGTAGCCTGCCTGCGAATTCGCGCGTGTCGGGATCGGGGTCAGCCTTTAGGCGAGTCAACTCAGAACCGGCAATTCGTAGCACCTTTGCTCTGTCCCGCATAAGCCCCAGCCCCCACGTTGATACACGGCGGGTGTATACGTCTTTGTTCGCAAGATTCTTTTTGAGCGCCTGAATGTCATCGTCGCTTGAATTGGAGAACACCCCAACGATGTCGAATGGGCGCGGGGAAATCGCCTCTTGCACCGAGAGGTCTGGCCCGAGCGTTCGATGTTGGTGCAGGCCGCCACCAATGGTGTCACTTTCCGATTCGAGAATGGCTATTTGCAGCCTCTCGCCGGGTTTGTAGTTCTCGAACCCGTACCCCAAGCCGAAAGAAGGATTGCAAGTCCAGAAGACAATCATCTCTGCCTTCTTCCTCAAATCAAAGCAAAGTTCATCCAGCGACTTGAACGGCGGCTTCTGTCCGGCCTTCTGTTCGAGCGTGTTGTGATATTCGTACCGTGTCACCGTGTGCGGGTAGTAGTCGATCTGATCGACCAGTTCTCGAACCACTCCGGCCTTCGCCGGGTCTGACTGGTCGAATTCACCTGTATGGCCGTAGACCACTTTGATTTGTTCCCAACACTGCGCGACCAGCGACGATTCCAGACTGGAACCTCTCCCGGTGGAAGGGCTACTGCGGAGGGGTTGGAAGACAAGAGGTATGCTAAAACCCGTCGGCTGATCTTCTCCGCCAAATAATCGTTTCAACCAGTTCATCCAACGTCACTTCCCAATCGAGGGGCCTGCTCGCCCGTGGACCAATGTCTCAAAATCTCAACGCGCTCCGGGACATTGAACAATGCGGGTTGTGTTTATGGTGTACAGTTGGAGGCCTTCTTTATTCACCGTCGTAGGTGTGGCAACCCGAATTCCTATCTGGACGACCTTACCGGCTGCAAAATCGTCGCGCCCGAAGTGAACCGCCGTGGCGGAAACCTGCCCCTTCTCATATTTGAACTCCGAAATGGGTCCGCCATTTAGTGAAACACTACCTTCCACCGATGTATCGAAACGGATGTAGAGCACATCACCGCCTCCACCGTGGTACTGCTGCTCAGCGACGACGTTTATGCAGAAGCCTGCTCGCCCACAGCAAGTCGTTTTCCCGGCCAAAGCCGGAGGTCGGTTGCATTCGCTGACGTCATCCCCGCGATCATTAACGTGAGCACAAACCCTAACGGCTTCTTCAACTTTCTCACCTCGGCTTTCGGTCAGGGTCAGTATAACAAGTTGACACCCTACCCTTACCCTTCCCTGCCGAAACCAAGACGCTTTATCGGCGGCCCGTGTTTCATAACGGGTAATTTTTGCATCATCGCCGGAAGGCCCGTAAACAAAGGGTCTGGCATGTTGCAAATGTCTCGTGCAAAAAGACGTGTTATCAGGAGTCACGACGAAGCGCCATATTCAGGATCACGGGACGGGAAAAGCTGCACGCGGCAGTTCACTTCTTTCCGGTTGATGATTTGGCCATGCTGTACGCTCGGTCCAAACAAGCGAGAGCGTTCGCTATGCCACGTTCCTCTTCCAACTCGAAAAGCTGCCATTTCTGGCCTTCGCGCCTTCGTGTGCTGGGCACCTTGTATGCGATCGCTGTTAGACTTTCGAGAGCGCGCTTGCTTGGGAGCATTGCGAATATCACGGTGCCGTGATAAAAGGCCCGCATGCCAAACATCGGCCGCACGCTGACGCTGGGCCAATGAAGGAGTTCCTCAGAAAGCAACGTACATATGCGCCTCATCTCTTCTGAAATAGGCACCAATGTCGGCCGCGTGCCCGCTCCCGATTTGGCTATTCCGTCTAAGTTGATCGTCTCACAGGATACTATTTATTGTCGTAGCTTCAAATCCCAATTCTCTCCACTTCGCCAACGCTGATGTCATCGTTACGCCGGTCGTAAAGCCCGGTGGTTTTCGCGTTCATAAAGGCCATCCCGCAAGAACGGTTTTCAAGTCCCGCTTGCCATTTAAGACGGCAACGATTTGAAGCGGGACAGTTTCAGGCCGATAGACAATTACGTAATTTGGAAATTTTGTGACGGCCCGGAAGCGCACCGGCAGGGGCGTTATGTTCTGCCGCTTCGTTCCCATCAGGGGATGTTTCGCCAGACGGCGGCAGGTGGCGACGATTTCCATTTCAACGCGGGCGGCGGCGTCCCGGTTATCTTCCGCAATGAACCACCCGATTGCATCAAGGTCTTCCGTCGCTTGCGGCGTGAACTGAAACGGCGCATTCATTCCTGCGGCTTCAATCGTTCCGCGCGGCGTTTCCGCAACATCTCAATCGCAGCGTCACCGTCGATCAACTTGCCGCGCTCCGCCTGTGCAAAGCCTTTTTCGATATGTGCGGCGATAGCTTCGCGCTGCTCAAACATCCAGTCGTCAAGGTCGAGTTGCTCCCGGATGATCTCGAAAGCCTGATCGAGAACCTCGGCGGGATTCTGGTACGCGCCGGACCCGACCGCTAAATCGATCACGCGCTGTTGTTCGGGCTCAGGTCAATCATCATGGGGCATCCTTTCAAAAAACTGCTTTCCCCAACCTACCGCCGCATGACAGG